>JBAVJE010000080.1:0-3305 GCA_049687615.1 Salinimicrobium sp.
AGATACCATGGCGCAGATCTATAAAAACAACTTGTGGGGCGGTAACCAATCTAAATTCTACTCCGGTTTAGGCTCCCATCATCCTGAGACAATAAATCCATATATAGCTGTAGTATCTGATTTTTTGAAAGATTTTGAAACGCCTCCGGTAGTTTGTGACCTGGGTTGCGGAGATTTTCATATTGGGAAAGAACTGGTGAAGTACTCCAAAAAGTATATCGCAGTAGATATAGTTCCGGAGCTTATAGCGCATAACAAAAAAGAATTCAAAGCAGATAATTTAGAATTTCATGCTTTGGATATTGCAACCGATGCTCTGCCTGCGGGTGATATCGCTATTCTAAGGCAGGTTTTGCAACATCTATCGAATGCGGAAATTAAAAGTGTGGTGGAAAAATTGTACGATTTTCAATATGTCATCCTAACCGAACATCTCCCGGAAGGGGATTTTGAACCTAACAAGAATATTATTTCCGGACAGGGGACCAGGCAAAAGAAACAAAGCGGCGTAAACCTTTCCGCATCACCGTTTAATTTTAAGGCGAAAGAAGAAAAACAGTTATTGTCTGTTCCATCTCCCGGGTTTAAAGGAGTTCTGGCAACTACATTGTATAAGGTAGAATAAAAGTAACAATATACGGCTACATTTCTACACTTTGCAGCCCACAACGCCAGGTATTGTCGCTCCCTCTAAGTATCTTAGGGATATAAAAATAATAGTCATGTCTCAACGTCTTCTCACCAAATCCCGTTTTAAACTGGCTCTTGATTGCCCTAACAAGCTTTACTATACCAAAAAAGAGGAGTATGCCAATCAACAGCTGGAAGATCCGTTTCTGGCAGCTTTGGCCCAGGGAGGTTTCCAGGTGGAGGAACTGGCCAGGCTGGAATACCCCGAAGGAATTCTCATCGAGAATAACGACTGGAATTATGATCTTCTGGTGGAGCAAACCCAGAAATTGCTGCAACGGGAAAATGTGGTGATCTTTGAGGCGGCTTTCCGATATGAGAATCTGTTTATCAGGACCGACATCCTAGTCAAGCAGGGCGATCATATCCAGCTGATAGAAGTCAAAGCTAAATCTTTCGATCCGAAAGATGAAAACCTCCTGATCGGCAAACGCGGAGGATTGAACGGAGGCTGGAAACCTTATCTCTTTGATGTCGCTTTTCAGCGCTATGTGATCAAAAAATGCCACCCGCACTGGAAGATCAGATCTTACCTAAAGCTGGCAGATAAAAGCAAATCAGCTCGGGTAGATGGCCTGAACCAGTTATTCCGCATCAGTAAAAGCGCGGATAATCGCACAGGGATAATAAAAAAGGTGGCAAGCCTGGAGGAGATCGGCGGCACTGTTTTAGGAAACATTGTCATTGATGAAATACTTGATGATATCGAGGCAGGAAAGCACCGCATCTATGAAGAACTGAACTTTGAAGAAGCTCTTCACACCTTTTCAGAGCACTACGAGAAAGACCGGTTTTTCAATTATCCCGTTTCCTGGTCCTGCAAAGGCTGCGAATTCAAAACAGGTCCTGAAGCATCAGGAGGAGAAAAAAAGTCAGGTTTCGAGGAATGCTGGACGAGGCAGCAGGGATGGACGAAGGAGGACTTCAGGAGACCTACCACCTTCGACATCTGGAATTTCAGAAGGGGCAGCAGACTTTTTGAAGAAGGCAAGATCTTTCTCCAGGACCTTTCCGAAGATGATATTGGCTTAAAACCCGCAGCGGGAAAGATCTCAACCTCAGAACGCCAATGGATCCAGATTGAGAAAACCCGGAGTGATGACCGGGGGCCATATATTCTAAAAGAAGAACTCCGGCAGGAAATGAGTAAATGGAAATTTCCACTCAATTTCATCGATTTTGAAACCAGCGCCACTGCCCTACCCTTCAATAAAGGCCGTCGCCCCTATGAGCAGGTGGCTTTTCAGTTCTCCCATCACACGGTGGATGAAGGCGGAAACGTGAACCACGAAAGTGAATACATCAATTTTGAGCCAGGAAAATTTCCCAATTTTGAATTCCTGAGAGAGCTCCAAAAGGCGCTCTCCAAAAACCAGGGTAGTATCTTTAGGTATGCCGCTCACGAAAATACCATTCTGAATGCCATTTACGATCAATTGCAGGATTCCGCTGAACCGGATAAAGAGGAACTGCAGAGCTTTATCCGATCCATCTCTCAATCTACGGGCGGAAGAACAGAGTCCTGGGAGGGCGAACGCAATATGATCGATCTTTGTAAGATTGTAAAGGATTATTACTACAGTCCGTATATGGGTGGCTCTAATTCTATTAAAGCGGTCTTACCTGCGGTACTGAAGTCTTCGGAATACCTGCAAAAGAAATACTCTCAGCCACTCGGGAAAATCAATCTCAGTTCCCGGAATTTTGACCCTGAGCACATTTGGCTTCAGTTAAAAGATGAAGAGATCCTGAGTCCGTACAAATCTCTCCCACCTGTTTTTGAAGAATGGAGCGACGAACAGTTGGACGCCACGATTTCTGAAATAGACAATATTGCTGACGGCGGTGCTGCCCTAACGGCCTACGGAAAACTGCAATATACCGATATGCCCGAAGAAGAGCGCCTGGCCATCAAACAATCCCTGCTAAAATACTGCGAACTCGACACCTTGGCGATGGTGATGATTTGGGAGTATTTTAGGGAGGTGATAGCACAGGAAAATCCATCAGTCCGAAAAAGGACCAATTAAAAAACCGCCTCAAGTTAGTGAATGAGAGACGGCTTCTTTTAATTTCAAATTAGTTTAATGATATGGAGACATATTGCTCCTTAATAAATTCAGGTGAATATATCTTTTCAAGCTTCTTCACGATAAAATGGCCTCTCGCCATATCTTGGAAATGGTCGATAAAAAGCAAATTTAGAGTAGCGCCTGATGCCGCCCCGATTACAGGTATTGCTTGGGCTGCCGCTTTTTCCGTCACCTGAATTCCGAACCTGCTTCCGACTGTTGTAAAAAACTTTACTAATGCTGGAGCACCTTCTTTATTTAATCCATTTTTTACTATAAAATCTGCAGCCATAGTCAATTGTTGAGTAAGTAAAGCTCTGGTTACGTAATAGCCACTTTCAGTTCCGTCATCTTTTTCAGATTTACCCCCTAAGGCTAAAACTTCTACACATGCTAATTTTGTTTCAGCATCATTAAGATTGTGGTTTTCAGATCGTGCTATGTCCGCTATGGACCGCATCATTATAGTTGTAGATACTGGCAATTCTATTGCCAGGCCTGCAAAGCCAAAAAATCCTCCTGCACCTCCGGATAGTGCTACGG
>JBAVJE010000081.1:0-5910 GCA_049687615.1 Salinimicrobium sp.
AAACCGCTTGACCTTCCGGAAAGGGCAAAACCCCAGTACTCTTACAGCGGTTACACTAAAGGACAAGGATTTGATCCTTACACCCTTTATAAAGTCTACGGAATTACTGATGGCTTTTACTATGATCCTAATACAAATCAATTCTTTATACAATCTCTTTCTAAAGAAGCATACCAAAGACTGAAGAATCATCCCAATGTTGCCTCAATCCAAAGAGAGATTAGTCCTGCCGGAAAACAAGACCTCGGTATATTCCCCAATAACCAAAAAGTTAACTGGAACCGGGATAACTTCGGACCTATTTATATTCCAAAGAAAGGTGCAACCGTCAAAATGGACCTTAAATCCTTCTCCCTTTACCGGCAGATTATAGAGACTTACGAAGGTCTTGAAATGGGACTGGATAATAAACTCACAGTAAACGGAACTCAAGTACTGTTGAATGGCCAAGCTCTCGACACCTATACTTTTAAACAGGATTATTACTGGATGATGGGAGACAACCGCCACAACTCTGAAGACAGTCGTTATTGGGGTTTTGTTCCCGAAAACCATGTTGTAGGTAAACCTGTCTTTATTTGGTTGAGTCTTGACCCGAACGCTTCAGGTTTCAATAAAATACGTTGGGACCGCATGTTTACCACCGTAGGCGGAAATGGCGAACCGGTGTCTTACCTCCCCTACTTCCTTGTATTGCTTGTAGGGTGGATTGGCTACAGTTTCTTCAGAAAAAAGAAAAAAGCATAGTATGCAAAAGCTTCTCCTGCATCCCTGCTATTTTGGACCGGTTTCAGAATTTGTTGCCCTGGTGAAAGCCGATGAAGTAGTCTTTGAAAATGAGGATAATTACCAGAAGCAAACCTATCGCAACAGGATGTATATCTATGGAGCCAATGGTAAGCTATTGCTCAATATTCCTATACAACACACCGGCAATAAAAGTCAGCATCAAAAATACAGGGAAGTGCTTATTGAAAATGCTTTCCCATGGCAAAAGCAGCACTGGAAGTCCTTAGAAGCCGCTTATCGCACCTCTCCTTTCTTTGAGTATTATGAGGATGAGTTTAGGCCTTTGTATGAGAAAAAATACAAATTCCTCATGGATTTCAACTACGACTGTCTGCAGCTGGCCCTGGATTGCCTGCAGCTGGATTTGGAATTTTCTAAAACTGAAGAATACATTTTAGAGCCTGATAATATGGTCGATGGGAGATCCCTGGTGGAAGCAAAAGGTGTAAAAAAGCACCTTTTTGAAACCTATACACAGGTATTTTCACCTAAGATGGGTCATTTGAGTGATCTAAGTATTGTAGATCTTATTTTCAACGAGGGGCCAAATGCCCTTAACTTTCTGGAGAACCAGAAATCACTGTTTTAAAACAAAAGTAGCGGTGACGGGATAGTGATCTGAGTACGGAATTTCGTGGTTATCAAATGAGATTACTTCCAACTCTTCGGCTGCCAGTAAAAAATCTATCCGTAGCGGAAAGAATTTAAAATCGAAGGTTTGTCCAAAGCCATTGCCGGCTTCCTTATATGCATCAAACAGCCCTTGAGACTTTATTTCACGGTAAATATAGGAATAGGCCGTATTATTGAAGTCTCCCATCACCAGGACAGGATAAGGACTTTTCTGAACGAGGTCAATGACAAGATCCATTTGTTTCTCCTGCCTAACAAAAGTTTGACCCATACCCAAAAACACCTTTTTTGAATGCTGTTTTTCCAGGTTATCCAGGTTAGGTTTAACACTAAAAGACTGGAGGTGCACATTGATAATTCGTATAGTATCCTTACCTTTTAAAATATCGGCAAAAATAGCATTGTTGTTACTGGAGGTGGGAAAATCAAGGGACCCCTTATTTAAAATTGGAAATTTCGAGAAAATTGCAAGTCCAAATTCGGCATTCTCCTCTTTCAGATAGATGTAACGATGAGGAAAGCTACCTGCAATATTTATTTCTCCCTTGAAATATTCCTGCATTGAAATAACATCAGGGTTCTGTTTTTTCACAAATTCAGCGATCTTTTCGGGGATATTTCTATCTTTCTTATTCCAGCCGTATAGGTTGAATTGCCTTACATTATAACTCAGCACCCGCATCACGCTTTCCTGGTCGTCGAGATCTTTAGAAGAAGAGATCTCGTAAATTGAGGTGACATGATTGATACCAATTACCAGGACAAGCATTGACAGCCATAGTTGCTTTTTTAGCCGGAACAACCAGAACAATAAAAAAATAAGATTAACTGTGATTAAAAAAGGCACCCCAAGGCTAAAGACTGAAAGCAAGGCGAAAGTGTGAGGCGGAATGTACGGCAACAGGTAAGAAAAGAGTAAGGCTGCCGAAAACAGCCAGTTAAGGAGAAACAGAAATTTGTCAAACCAGTTGAGACCTTTCATCAATTTTCTTTTCCGGCATTAAAAAGAAATTCCTTTTCCTGTCGTGTAAGACTGTCATAGCCACTTTTACTAATCTTGTCAAGAATGGCATCTATTTTTTCCTGTTCTTCTTTTTTGTTTCGCCTTGTTGAATTATAGGCGGTAGTTGTAGTGCTGTTGGTGTTTTTTCTGCGGTGCACCGTCTTTAAATTGCTGCGTCTTGTAGTGCTTTTGCTACTCGAGAAAAGGGAAGCAATCCAGTCCATAAATTTTTCGAAGCCGCTGGCGATGTCATTACCACGACCCAACTGGCTGGCATAAATATAACCAAAGGCTGCACCACCCAGGTGTGCCAGATGCCCTCCTGGATTGTTGATAGGAATTTGGATTACGTCTAGCGTCACAAGAAAAGCGGCGATCCACCAGAATTTGATACTACCAATAAGCATGAGTCGTATGCGCATCTGGGGAATGTGAGTAGCAATCCCTACCAGAACCGACATCACTGCTGCCGAAGCCCCTATAAGGTAAGATCTTCCGGTTCCCTGGAAAGCCGGAAATAGGTTATAACTCGCCATGTATACAAGAGCACCGAAGATGGCTCCCAAAAAATAGAAATTCAGCAGCTTTTTCGGTGAAAAATAATTCAGAAAATAAACTCCCGCGTAATACAGGATTAGCATATTTGACAAGATGTGCCAAATCCCGCTATGTAGAAAAGCATAGGTAATGATTGACCAGGGTTTAAGCAGGAATTCTCCCGGTTCCTTAGGAAAGACAAACCATTCCATGAGGAAATCTGAAGGCAATTGAAACAGGAAGGCGATAGTCTTTACAAGGAAAAACAAAATAAAGACAACGACATTAATAGCGATCAGTTTTTCGGTGATCGTCGCCGTTTTCATTTTGTATCTTAAATTCCCGGACATTTTCATCAATCCCATCTATTTTTATTGAACTGGTTTTTTTTCCAGTACCACATCATTATAAATCCGAATAACGCACCTCCCACATGAGCAAAATGTGCTATTCCTCCCCCAAATATAGAATATCCCGTGACTCCGGAAAAGAGGTCAAGACCTATCAAGGCCGGAATAAAATATTTGGCTTTTATAGGCACCGGCACAAACAACAGGAATAGCTCCACGTTGGGAAACAACATTCCAAACGCTACAAGCACCCCGTATATTGCCCCCGAGGCTCCTACTGCAGGCGTATTATAGGCGGTATAAAATTCGGTTAACAAATCCTTAGAAACCGAGCTAAGAATACCTGTATTGTACTGCCCGGTCTTCAATAGTTCCTGAATCGCATCTGGCTGCATTCCTGCATTAAGCAGTTCTGAATAGCCGGCTTCAAAATGATAATAATTAACCAACGTATGAATAATAGCGGCTCCTATACCTGCCGAAAAATAGAAAAAAATGAACTTATTTCTTCCCAAAACATTTTCAATTGGGCTTCCAAAGGCCCATAGTGCATACATATTGAATAGAATATGCATAAACCCTCCATGCATGAACATATGGGTGATTACCTGCCAGGCACCAAAGTTGTCATTTTCAAAAAACCAGAGGGAAAAATATTTATAGGCAGGCTCTCCTAAGCTGAGCGTACCAATAAAAAAAATCACATTAATTATTAAAAGAACCTTGACGGTTTCGGTCATTCTTCCCATTTACATAAACTTTTTATCCAGATCGTCGACGGTTAGTGTTATAAATATAGGTTTATTATACGGAGAAAAGGACGACTCTTTGCAGGCAAATAAACTATTAACAATATTTTGTTGTTCTGTTGAATTAAGCACGGTACCCGATTTTACGGCCATACCTTTCGCGAGCGATTTGGACAGCACATCTATCTGGGAAAATCCTGCCCCCGGCACCTCATTCTCAAGTTCAGAGAGGAGCTGCTCCAATAAAATCGCGACTTCGCTTTCTGATATGAGCGTTGGAATACCCGAAATTTCTACGGAATCTTCTGAAAGATGACTAAAGATAAATCCCGTTTGCTCAAGAGATTCTTTTATCTCCCTGAGTAATTTCATCTCATTTATCGAAAACTGAAGTTGTAGCGGAAAAAGCAGCTGTTGGCTCACGGCCGCGGTGACCGTAATATTCTTAAGTAGCTCTTCATAAAGTATCCTGTTGTGGGCTCTATGTTGATCTATCACCAGAATTCCGCTTTTTAAAGAGGTAACAATATACTTTCGGTTGAGTTGAAAAGTAGTGCCTCCGGTATTTTCTTCTTCCGAATAAGAAAATAGTTTACCGCTCACCTCATCACTTTCAAATTCTACCTGGTCAAAAGAAGAAGCGTTTTGCCCCAATCCATTGTAAAGGCTTTCCCAGCTTGCTTCAGGTTTATCTCTTCTGTAGGCAGGCCCATTATATCCTCCACCACCTTCATTTTTAAACGGATTAAAATTGGGATCCACTTCTACTTTTGGCGGGGTCACACCTTTTTGAGAAAACTCGTAGGGCGTATCAAGAGTGGCATCGCGGTCAAAATCCAAAATGGGAGCTACATTGAATTGACCAAGACTGTGTTTAATCGAACTGCGCAGAATGGTATAAAGCGCATGCTCATCATCAAATTTAATTTCGGTTTTAGTGGGATGTATATTGATATCAATACTTTTGGGCTCTACATCCAGATAGAGGAAGTAGCTTGGATAGGCCTTATCTTTAAGTAGCCCTTCAAAAGCCGCAAGTACGGCATGATTTAAATAGGCGCTTTTAATAAAGCGGTCGTTCACAAAAAAGAACTGTTCTCCCCTGCTCTTCTTCGCAAATTCGGGTTTCCCCACGAACCCATGTATTTTAACAATGCCCGTGTCTTCCTCAACGGGCACCAGCTTTTCATTGGTTTTTCCGCCGAAGATATTCACTATGCGCTGCCGCAAATTTGTTTCCGGCAGCTGGAAAAGTTCACTACCATTATGGAACAGGGAAAACTGAATATGTGGATGTGCCAAAGCCACCCTTTGAAATTCGTCGATTATGTGTCGCAATTCCACCGAATCGCTTTTAAGAAAGTTGCGCCTGGCAGGAATATTATAAAAAAGGTTCTTAACACAAATAGTAGTTCCCATAGGGGTGACACAAGGCTCCTGGGAAACCACTTCACTGCCCTCTATCTTGATGCAGGTGCCCACTTCATCATCTTTCTGCCGGGTTTTAAGCTCCACGTGGGCGATGGCCGCAATAGAAGCCAGGGCCTCCCCTCGAAAGCCTTTTGTTCTAAGGCTAAAAAGATCTTCGGCAGAATTAATTTTAGAGGTTGCGTGTCGCTCAAAGCACATACGGGCATCGGTAAGGCTCATGCCCTTCCCGTTATCAGAGATCTGGACGAGTGTTTTTCCCGCCTCCTTGACCAATACTTTTATCTGGTCTGCACCCGCGTCTATGGAATTTTCAAGCAATTCTTTTATTACGGAAGCAGGTCGCTGCACTACCTCACCTGCAGCTATTTGATTGGCAACATGGTCTGGTAAGAGATGAATAACATCGGTCATGTACTAC
>JBAVJE010000082.1:0-13354 GCA_049687615.1 Salinimicrobium sp.
AAAAGCACCAAGACAGACGGCTTGCCAACAGGTGAAGCAAAAGAAGAACTTATAAAACATAAACTTCCCATCCTTCCGCGCGCCTCGGCCGAACAGTTTGCCGATCTTTTCAAGGTACTAAGAGAAAATTCAAGAATCAATTCCTCATACCTGGTGATGATGATACTCTCTACGCTCATTGCCTCTTTTGGCCTTTTTGGCAACTCTTCTCCCGTAATCATTGGCGCCATGATTTTGGCACCTATTATCGCGCCTATCGTCTCCTTTTCCATGGGCATGGTGAGGTATGATGTAAAATTGCTGAAGGAAGGTTTGGGCACAATTGCCGCCGGCACAGTCACCTGCCTCTTGATCGCGGCCGGAGTAAGCCTTATTATTCCCATACAAGCGATCACTCCCGAAATGGAAGCCCGCCTTTCTCCAACCTTACTTGACATGGGCATAGCGGTGGCTTCGGGTATCGCGGCAGCCTATGCCCATGCCAAAGAAGGCATCGCCAAGAGTTTGGCAGGAGTTGCCATTGCCGTCGCCCTTGTACCGCCACTCTCAGTGGCAGGTATTGGCCTTGGCTGGTGGGAGTGGGAGGTTTTTTCGGGCGCGATTCTGCTTTACCTTACCAACCTTGCCGGAATTATCCTTTTCGCCGGACTCACCTTTTTGCTATTGGGATTTGCCCCCTTTAAAAGGGCAAAAATGGGTCTTATTTATACCGCACTTATTTTAGGAATTATCGCAGTACCGCTATCGCTTTCTTTTAACCGCATCATGGCCGAGGCGAAGATCACCCGCAGCCTGGAAGGCCTGAGCATTGAACACGTCGTTCTGCGGGATGTAAAGCTAAGATTCGGCGAGCGGCTGGTGGTATCACTTAAGTTGGTAGGGCCCAAGGCCATAGGCCCGGAAGGAGTGGAAGAAATAAAAAAGAAAATCGAAGAGAAAATCAACCAGCCGGTGGTGCTTGAGGTGGTTTCGGCGTTGACCTTTTAAACGCAAAAAGCTTCTTAAAACCGGTGTTGGCCGCTACTGATTCGGTAAAAATTGCTTACATTTTCAAAAAATCCCTTCGGAATGAAAAAACTTTTTTTTGTGTTACTTTTCCTGTTGTTGTCTTTTATCATCCTTGTTTACTGGTCAGTTTCCATTCATCCCGAAGAGGTGAAAATTTCCGAAGTCATTGCACCCGAGCGTGCTACCACACCTATTCGGGACCTGGATTCCGTCACCGTTATTCCGTCGAACATATATGAAGGCAACGCCATCAAGAATTTTATGCAGGGAGTGAATTACCGCCGCGCCTGGTCCACCCCCGTCAAAGCACCGGTATTTTTACTGGATTCTATGGAGATCTTGGAAGAAGGCGGCGGACACCAAACTCATTCCCTAAAACTCAGGGCGCCCAACGGTTACATTTATAGTATGCGCAGCGTCAACAAAGATCCGGAACCTTTAATTCCTGAAGTGGCCAGAGATCTGGGTCTGGAAAATGTGGTTATCGACGGTATTTCTGCTCAACATCCATTAGGTGCAATTTTGTCGGCTTCTTTGTCGCGGGCAGCTGGTGTCCTGCATACACATCCGCTGCTGGTTTACACCCCAAAACAGCCGGCCTTGGGAAAATTCAATGATGACTATGGTAATAAGCTTTATCTCCTGGAATTCGAAACCGAAGGTGAGAACAACTGGACCAAATATGATAAAGTTCTCGAAATTATGGATACCGACAACCTGCAGGAGCTAAAAATGGAAAATGGCGATAGGGTAACAATAGATGAACGGGCTTTTGTAAGAGCCCGCCTTTTTGACCTGTTCATTGGGGACTGGGATCGACACGCTAAACAATGGGGTTGGGTGGTCCAAAAAGATGAAAACAATTTTAAAGCGACACCGTTGGCGGGAGACCGTGACAACGCGTTCTTTAGAATAAACGGTGTAATTCCCGGCATTATGACCAATCATTTTGTGCAGCCGCTGGTAAGGCCTTTTGAAGAAGACATTGATTATATTGAGGGCTTTGTCTATCCTGTAGATGTTTATTTTCTCAGGTCAACGCCCAAAGAAATTTTTATTGAGGAAGCCGAAAAGCTTCAGAAGATATTTTCAGATGAAGAGATAAAAGCTGCCTTCTCTGTTTGGCCCAGGCAGATAAGGACATTGAATGAAGAGGAAATCACTGAAAAATTGAAAGGCCGCCGGGCACATCTTGTGGAGTATGCAAAAGCGTTTAAAAAGGAGATCGACCATCGCGATTTGCTCATAGAGCCGCTAAAAGGTTCTGAAGATCTCAACCTGCCCGACAGGCTTAAAAAATGTTTTAATTGCAGGCAATAATTGCTGAAATAGCAGTAAATTTAGAAGACAAAGCCAATACGCCCCCATAATTAAAGTCAAAAATTATGAGGAAATTAATTACAATTCTTGCCGCAATATTCGTTTTGCAATCCTGCAACAGCCTTTATTTTACCAGCTCTCAACCTCAAGACGGCTCAGTTCTTAAGCAATTTCCCAACCACCTGTTAGGTTCTTTTGCGAGTGAAACCGAGGATACCCTTGTAGTAAAATCAACTTCTTTTATTTTTAGAGGCGGAGAGGCCGTGAACTTATCGGGGGACATTACTCCAAAAGGTTGTGTTCTCAAACAAATTGATGACTGGTACATTATTAGTCTTCAGGATGGAGAGGAATGGGAGGTTTTCCCGGTAAAGGTGACCGGAAAAGATAATTTTACGGTCTATTTTATGGATTTGGAGGAAAACGAAGAAAAAAGGGTCATTACAGGTCTTAAGAAAAAAATGGAGGTTCAGAAAATTTTTGCCGAAGATGGCAGCTTTGATCATTACCTTATTAATCCCTCCTCAAGCCAATTTATCGAAATGCTTAAAGACAATTTGTTTACCGAAGAGATGGATTTTGAAAGGATCAAGTAGTAATCCTAATCCTGCATCTTCTTATTTTCGGTGGCCATCAATTTATCCCAAAAGGTAAAGTATAAACCATAATTTGTATTGAATTCCCTATGGTGGTGATGGTGGTGTGTCGCCCCGATGAAGAGCTTTCCAAAACGGCTTTTTTGAAAGCTTACCGGATAGATTTCAATATCGAGATGATTAATCACGCTGCTCACCGTCATTATCAACAAATACAAGCCCAGCACGTAAATATTTACAGGAACGAACATTAAGATGAGTGGCAGAATTATAGCTTCCAGAAGACTTTCCCATGGGTGGAAGGAAAAGGCCGTCCAGGGAGTGGGTATACGGCTGTCATGATGAACCTTATGGACAGTTCTAAATATCTTTGGGTGGTGCATCAAGCGGTGAACCCAATAATAATAGGTTTCGTGGATAAGGGAGACAATAACAAGGCTAACCGGCGGGTACCATAAAGCATATTTTCCAATTTCCAGATAAACCGCTGTAAGATCTTCTTCCCACAGCCAGAAAGTGACAGCACCAAAAAAGGCGAAAATAGCCGAAGATTTCACACTCCAGATCACCTCTTTTTTTAGCTGCTCCTTTTTTGCCAGTCTTTTGCTCAACCGCCTCTGGTCATATTTTTTAAAATTCTTCACATAGTAGTAATAGTAGAAAATACCGGCTGCTACAATATACCTGAAAAGGATCGCGAAAAAAAAGATCAAAGAATACACCAGTATCCCTCGAAAAATGTTTCCGTCAAATGTAAATATCTCATTCATAGTCCTTAAAGTTACAACTTCAAAAGTTATTTCTTTAGTTATTCTAACTTCCAAAAGATGTCGCGAATTATCTGCTGAAAAAGACATTTTCGGTCAATTTCTCCCGTGCTTTCTGGCAAAAGTTCTATTTTTAGACTACGTAAAAAACCAATTTTCCGCAGTAGCGGGCAAAACAAAAAAGATGAAAACTACCGTTGCACTTATAGCTCATAACAGCCGCAAAACCGATCTTTTGAACTGGGCAAAGGTCCACAAAGACATTTTGGCCAGGCATCATTGTATAGGCACTTCCAACACTTCAAAACTGCTCAATGATATGCTTGAGCTGGACGTACACGGTTTTGGCCACGGACCCAGCGGCGGGGATATATTACTGGCTGCAAAGATTTTACAGGGAGAAGTGCATAAAATTATCTTCTTTATTGATGCCGAAACCCCGCATGGGCATGAACACGATATACAAACCTTGATACGTACAGCGGTGATAAACAATATCCCCATCGCCCTCAACCGTGCCTCTGCCGATCTAATCATTCTCGAAGAGGATTAGAGAAAGTAAATTGAATAATTGCGTAACTTACATGGAAGATTCATTTTCTATGAACCCAAAAAAGATATTGCTCACCGGCGCCACCGGCTACATTGGCAAAAGAATGCTTCCGGTCCTGCTTGACCAGGGACATGAGGTGATTTGTTGCGTGCGGGATAAAGGCCGTTTTCCTACAGAAGGTATTTATTCAAACCCAAAAATATCACTTTTCGAGGTCGATTTCCTGGAGGAGCTGCCTTCTTCGAAAGCCATAGATGACATCGATGCGGCTTATTACCTTATTCATTCCATGAGTTCAGGGAAGGGCGACTTTGAGGAGCTGGAAGAGAAATCTGCCAAAAATTTTCTCAAACTGGTTGAACCCACACAGGTACAGCAAATTATCTATCTCACGGGGATTACCAATCAAAAAAAGCTTTCGAAACACCTTTCTTCGCGAAAAAACGTGGAAAAAATACTTTCCCAAAGCCATATTGCGCTCACCACAATAAAGGCGGGAATTATCGTTGGATCGGGAAGCGCCTCTTTCGAGATCATTCGTGACCTGGTAGAAAAACTGCCGGTGATGATCACTCCAAAATGGGTGAATACTAAAAGTCAGCCCATCGCCATTAGAGATGTACTAGATTTTCTGGCAGGGGTATTGCTGCGGAAGGAAACCTTTAACAAAGGCTATGATGTGGGAGGACCTGATGTTCTAACCTATAAAGAAATGCTGCTTCAGTTCGCTGAAGTGCGGGGGCTAAATAGAAAAATCATCACAGTTCCCGTAATGACACCACGCCTCTCCTCCTATTGGCTCTATTTTGTCACTTCGACTTCTTACCGGCTGGCCGTGAACCTCGTGGACAGCATGAAAATAGAGGTCATTGCAAGGAAAAATACGCTGGCAGAAATGCTGAATATTGAACCTATGTCCTATAAGAAGGCGGTTGAACTGGCGTTTCAGAGAATTGAACAGAATAACGTGACCTCCAGCTGGAAAGATTCCCTGGTCTCCAGCAATGCCGATAATTCCCTATTGGAACATATCCATGTGCCTACAGATGGATGCTTTAGCGACAAAAGAGAAAAGGAGATCACGGGCGATCCCGATAAAGTCTTGGAGAATATCTGGTCTATTGGCGGCAAAACCGGTTGGTATTATGGCAACTGGATGTGGAAAGTACGCGGATTACTCGACCAAATAGCCGGCGGGGTGGGCTTAAGAAGGGGTCGTACTAACCTTAACACCATCAACACAGGCGACACCCTGGATTTTTGGCGGGTGTTGGCCGCAGATAAAAAGAATAAACGCCTCCTGCTTTATGCCGAAATGAAATTACCCGGAGAGGCATGGCTTGAATTTAACGTTGTGAATAGAAAAGACGGTAATTTTCTTCAACAAACCGCCACTTTTCGCCCTAAAGGACTTGCCGGCAGACTCTACTGGTATTCAGTTCTTCCATTTCATTTCTTTGTTTTCGATGGAATGGCCAAAAACCTGATTAAACCTCCGCGCCCGGTAAAAAAGTAGGAATCACTTCAAAAAAAGAATTATTTTTTGGCGCCTAATCATAAGCAGGTATGGGCACAAGTATTCCATTTTCTACAACCGGAAATACTCCTTTTGAAAAACTGTTGGGGCATAATGTTGAAATTCTTCAAAAATGGAATGAGCTTGAAAATGCCCTTTTTGAAACCTCATGTTTGGATGAGCATTTGCTCGAGCAGGTAAGGCGCAGTTTAGCTTTTGGGAACGGCTGCGAGTATTGCATGGCCAAGGCAGGAAAACCGAACTTTGATCAAAATGATAAGTGCATAACGGCGGCTACAGCTTTTGCCGAGGCTTTTGCCGTAGATCACAAATCCATTTCAGAACCGCATTTCGATTACCTACGGGAATACTTCTCAGAAAAAGAGATTTCGGCACTCTGCGCTTTTATTTCTTTCTTAACTGCCTCTCAACGCTTTTGCAGGATTATGAATATGACAGCCGAACTGTAACCAAAAATAACTCCCTAAGCTTAAAGCACATTTCTCTCCTCTAGCCAATCAGCGGCTATTTTGTCATTTTTAGAAGATCTACAAGAATCATCTGTTTTTCAAAGTATTAGATAAATTGCTATATTTAAAAACACTTGCAGCTATCCCCTCCTCTTCTGCTTTATTCTAACCAAAACCATTACTTATGAAAAGAGTATTTTATCTAATGCTATTCCTGTGCTTTCCCGCCCTGGCACAGCAAGACACTACTGCTGTTGAGGAGTACACTATTGAACAATTCTACGGCAATACGCGTATCGCGGGCGGGGTCTTTTCTGAAGACGAAAAGCGCCTCCTCATGAGCAGTGACGAATCTGGGATTTTCAATGTCTATGAGATCAACATTGAAGACGATTCAAAAAAACAGATCACCCACTCAAA
This sequence comes from Salinimicrobium sp., assembly GCA_049687615.1. Classification (GTDB taxonomy): domain Bacteria; phylum Bacteroidota; class Bacteroidia; order Flavobacteriales; family Flavobacteriaceae; genus Salinimicrobium. The sequence continues at coordinate 6,651 of JBAVJE010000082.1, forward strand.
AGAAGATTCCTTTTTTGCTGAAGACTATGTACCCGGAACCGGAGATATCCTGTATTCCGCCGATAAGGGTGGAAATGAAATAGATCATATTTATCTTCTCCAGAAGGATGGGACGGCTAAAGATCTTACTCCCGGAGAAAACGAAAAAACAGGCTTTGCAGGCTGGAGCGATGACGACCAATGGATGTATTATATCTCCAACAAGAGAGATCCAAAGTTCTTTGACCTCTATAAGATGAAGCCCGGGGAATGGAAGCCGGAAATACTTTATCAAAATGATGAGGGTTTCCAATTGGGAGGAATGTCCCATGATGAAAACTATGTTATACTTTCCCGCCCCGTCACCACGAGTGAAAATAACCTTTTCATTTATGACCGCGAATCAAAGGACCTCAAAGAGATCTCCAAAGAAAAGGGAAATTATTCAGCATCCGGTTTTAATAAGGATGATAGCAAATTTTATTACATCACAGACGTGGGAAAGGAATACGCTTACCTTTTAGAGTACGACATGGAGACCGGAGAAACCTCTCCCGTATTCGAGACCAACTGGGATGTCATGTACAGCTATCTCAGCGAAAACGATAAATACAGGGTCATTGCCATAAATGAGGATGGGACCAATAAACTCATCGTAAAGAATAATCTCACCGGCCAGGAACTTGATCTTCCCGAAGTACCCGGCGGAGATATTCAGGCGGTTAGGATCTCCGACAGCGAAGACCTCATGCGCCTCACAATTGGCACCTCCAGAACTCCCAATAATTTGTATGTCTATGACTTCAGGACCAACGAGATCAAAAAACTTACCAGTACCTTAAATCCCGAGATGAATTCCGAAGATCTGGTTACTGCAGAAGTAGTGAGATACAAATCTTTTGACGGCCTGGAAATTCCCGCAATTTTTTACAAACCCCACAAGGCTTCAGAAGAAAAAAAAGTCCCTGCAGTGGTTTGGGTTCATGGTGGCCCGGGCGGGCAATCGAGAACCGGATATTTTGCCCTTCTTCAATACCTCGTCAATCACGGCTATGCCGTTCTGGCTGTGAACAACCGCGGAAGCAGCGGGTATGGCAAGACCTTCTATAAGATGGACGACAAAAAACATGGATCTGAAGATCTCAAAGATGTGATTTGGGGCAAAAAATGGTTGCAGTCTCAAGAATATATTGATGACGACAGTATAGGCATCATTGGCGGAAGCTATGGCGGTTATATGACCATGGCAGCCATGACCTTCACGCCAGATGAATTTGAGGCCGGAGTGAACCTTTTTGGAGTCACTAACTGGTTACGCACATTGAAATCAATACCTCCTTACTGGGAATCTTTTAAACAGGCACTTTACGAGGAAATGGGTGACCCGGTTAAGGATTCTGTTGCCTTGTACAATAAATCTCCTCTTTTTCATGCAGACCAGGTGAAAAACCCGGTGATGGTGCTACAGGGAGCCAATGACCCGAGGGTGCTGCAGGTCGAGTCTGACGAGATCGTCGCTGCACTCAAAGAAAATAATGTTCCTGTAGAATATGTTGTTTTTGAAGATGAAGGTCATGGTTTCATAAAAAAAGAAAATGAGATCAAGGGTTACAAACAAATCCTGGCGTTCCTCGATAAGTATCTCAAGGATGAGGGAATGTAAAAAATTGGACCGGATATCTTATCCGGTTTTTTTGTGATGGGTTACAAAAAGCAGAAGAATGGTCAATAAAACCAGCGCTTTGATTCCTTTGAAAAACCGGTATTTTTTCTTAAATTATTAGTTACTCATTTGAGTTCAAAAAATTGTAATAAAACAAGAAAAATCACCAACCATGAAAGAGAATGTAGGTAAAAAAGATCAGTTAATTCGCAGTTTTGTAGGCCCGGCGCTCCTCGTAGGAGGTTATTTTCTACTCAAGGGGAAAAAAGGTAAGCTTGGCGGATTAAGCTCCATGATCGTAGGTACTTTAATTTCTGAGAGCGCCCTTACCAGGGTTTGTCCAGTGAATGAATTCTTCGGAATTGATACGCAGGAGAAAAAGAAAAGCCCAATCAAAAGAATTAAACAAGTACTTGCATAGCTAAAGAAGGATTGATGCTTCAATAAAAACTTTTGGAGCTTGCCCGGGATATCCATCTCCTGTCATTAAATCAAGGAACAGCCCGGGCAGGTTCTTCATTTTTTATTTTTCCTTAACCTGTAGTGGTAGTTAGTCAGCCGTATTTCTGTAGAAAAAAGACTTCTGCTTTTACCAAAAAGAAGTAGATTTAGGTGCAGTTTTATTTTAAAATGGACAACGACTACGATTATATCATTATTGGCAGCGGCTTCGGCGGTTCGGTAAGCGCGCTTCGGCTTTCCGAAAAGGGATATAAAGTTTTGGTTATTGAAAAAGGAAAATGGTTCAAAGCCGAAGACTTTCCCAAAACCAACTGGAACCTCAGAAAATGGCTTTGGATGCCGGTGCTTCGTTTCTTCGGAATCATGAAACTAAGCATTTTCAGGCATATTGCAGTGATCTCGGGTACCGGTGTGGGCGGTGGCTCTTTGGTGTACGCCAACACGCTTCCGGTTCCAAAAAAGGCATTTTACACCACCGGCAGCTGGAGAGAACTTGCCGATTGGGAAACAGAATTAAAACCCTTTTACCGGGAAGCAATAAGAATGTTGGGTGCATCTCCTAATCCAAAACTATTTGACGGTGATCTCGCCCTGAAGGAGATGGCTAAAGAAATGGGACGCAAAGACTATTTTGAAGCACCAGACGTGGCGGTCTACTTCGGAAAAGAGGGAGAAAGTGTAAAAGATCCCTATTTTGAAGGAAAAGGTCCGGACAGGACCGGGTGCATTTTCTGCGGAGGTTGTATGACAGGTTGCAGGCACAATGCTAAAAACACCCTTGACAAAAACTACCTGTTTCTGGCACAGAAAAATGGCGCGAAAATACTTGCCGAAAATGAGGTTTTTGACGTTCAGGTTTCCGGAGGTGCTTATGAAGTATTTACAACATCCAGTACCTCATTTTTTCCGAAGAAAAGAAGTTTTACCACTAAAGGGGTGATTTTTTCCGGAGGAGTTTTAGGTACTGTCAAATTATTGCTTAAACTGAAGAATTCCAGCCTTCCGCAGTTATCACCAAAAGTAGGCGATGACATTCGCACGAATAATGAAACGCTCATTAGTGTCTCCACAAAAGACCGGGAAAAAGACCTGTCTAAAGGGGTGGCTATTGGCAGCATTTTACATACAGATGATAATAGTCATCTTGAAATTGTGCGCTATTCACGCGGCTCGGGGTTCTGGAAATTGTTGCACCTGCCAATGGCTTCGGGAACAAATATGCTGACACGAATTTTTCACATTTTTGGACAATTATTTTCCTCTCCCCTTGCCTGGTTTAAAACCTATTTTGTTAACAGCTGGTCGCGAAGCACAGCCGTGCTGCTCTTCATGCAATCTGTGGATAGTACGCTTAAGCTGAGGAGGAACTTGTTTGGATGGCTTAGTACCGGAGTGAGTAAAGGGAAAAAACCGACTTCAGAAATTCCCGAATCAAAATTGCTCACCAAATCTTACAGCCGTATCATCAACGGGAAAGCCACTTCTTTCGCATTGGAAAGTTTGGCGGGAATCCCAACCACTGCTCACATCCTGGGTGGTGCCGTGATGAGTAACGATGCTTCGGAAGGAGTGATCAACAGCAGGAATGAAATTTTTAATTACAAGGGCTTGTATGTGATTGACGGGTCCATGATCTCTGCTAATCCCGGGGTGAATCCCAGCCTTTCTATTACCGCTATTGCAGAGCGGGCAATGAGTTTTATTCCCAAAAAAGAAGAGGTGTCAAAAATGCCATTTTCAGAAAGCCTTCAGAAAAGCCATTAACTGCAGTTTTGACACAAGATTAAAAAGGGTTCAGATTTTGTAATTTACTTTTCCAAAATAAAAATTATGACAATTGATATTTGGTCAGACGTGCGCTGTCCTTTCTGCTATATAGGAAAAAGAAAATTTGAAGCTGCTTTAGAGAAATTCGCTCATAAAGAAGAGGTGAGCGTTAACTGGCACAGCTATCAACTGGATCCAAACCTGAAAACTCAGCCCGGGACCAGCACACTTGATTATTTTGTACAGGAAAAGAATATTTCGAGAGAAGAGGCTAGAGAGATGTTTAGCAATGTGGAAAAAATGGCTGCCGAGACAGGTTTAGAAATGGACCCGAATATTTCGGTTGTCGCTAATTCTTTTAAAGCGCATCTATTGATTCAGCTGGCAAAAGAAAAAGACAGGGTTGCTGAACTTAAGGAAGAGCTTTTTAAAGCGCATTTTTCGGAAGGAAAAAATATTGACGATGAAAAAACGCTGCTGGAAATAGCTACTTCTGCAGGATTGGATCGAGAAGAGGCTCAAAAAGCACTAAATTCTGAAGAATATGCCTATGCGGTAAAACAGGATGAGATGCATGCGCAGCAAATAGGAGTTCGAGGAGTGCCTTTTTTTGTTTTTGAGAACAAATATGGAGTTTCGGGAGCACAGCCTTCAGAAACCTTTTTAGAAGTTATGGAAAAAGCCTGGTCTGAAAAAAATTAAGATTGGCGAATTTGTTAAATAAGAAATGTTTATAAATTTCAATTTTTTCCGTAATCAATACTGCAGTAAATTCACACCTGAAACAATTAGAAATGAGAATTTTTCAACACTCTCTTTTCTTTTTATGTTTTAATAAAAGGAGTCACACAAAAAGCTTTTCCATTACGGCATTTTTGTAGTAACTTATTAACCCATAAAAAACATTAGATATGAGCTATTATTTCACTAAAATCCTTGACACAGATTTTGACCAAAGCATCGAAAAAGTTACCGAAGAACTAAAAAAAGAGGGCTTCGGAATTTTAACCCAAATCGATGTAAAAGAAACCTTCAAGAAGAAACTGGACGTTGATTTTAGAAAATATAGAATCCTGGGGGCTTGTAATCCTAGCCTCGCGCATCAAGCCATTACCGAAGAAAGCAGGATTGGAACAATGTTGCCCTGTAATGTAATTGTACAGGAGCTGGAAAATGGTAAAACAGAAGTATCGGCAGTCAATCCTGTGGCTTCCATGCAGGCTGTGAAAAACGACCAGCTTGAACCTGTTGCTTCTAAGGTGAAGGAGAAACTGGAAAAAGTCATCTCTAACCTCAATTAAGAAAAAGACAAAAGAATACATCCGGAAGCAGCCCTTCCGGATTTTTTTGCATGATTTTTTGTGTAACAAAAGTGACTGTCACTAACCACCTTTAGATATATTTTTGCACCCGAAATCCAAATCTATTTAAAATGAATATACAGAGTTTGATAAGAGAAAATAAAGGAAATATAATTGATGTTCGCACCAGGCAGGAGTTTAGCGGCGGGCATGTTGCAGGTTCAAAAAATATACCTCTCAATGAGCTCCCTGGCCAACTGGAGGAACTAAAAAAGCTTGAAGGACCTCTTGTTGTTTGTTGTGCCTCGGGTATGCGTAGCCGCCAGGCCGAATACTTTTTGAATCAGCATGGCATAGAATGCTATGATGGAGGATCCTGGTTACAAGTGAATTTTGTACAAAGTAAAAGTGCGTAAGTTATGATAGGTATTTTTAAGAAAATTTTCGGAAAAGTTGAAGAACATGATTATTCCGAATTATTGAGAAACGGCGGAGTTATTATCGATGTTCGTTCTAAAGATGAATTTGCGGGCGGCCACGTAAAAGGCTCCAAGAATATTCCTTTGCACGCACTGGGTAATAACCTGAATAAAATAAAGTCTAAAGATAAGCCGGTGATTACCTGCTGTGCTTCGGGCATGAGAAGTGCTTCTGCCAGAAAGATGCTCATGTCTTATGGCTACACCAACGTCTATAACGGCGGGGGTTGGAAAAGACTGCAAAGTAAACTATCCTAATGAAAGAACGACTGCTTTACAACTGGACCTGGACTCGTGTAATTTACACTGTGGTGGGTCTCCTCGTTCTGGCTCAGGCGATCTCTGAAGCTCAATGGTGGGGTGTAGGTCTAGGAGCCTATGTTTCTCTAATGGGAGTGTTTGGTTTTGGATGTGCCGGCGGAAATTGTGCCGGAGGAAATTGCAGCCTCGACCCTAATACAAATCAGAATAAATAATTTTTAAAATAACTTTATTTCTTTCAAATTAGAATTATCATGGAACATTACTATAACGTAGATCTTGAATGGAAATCTGACCGTAAAGGAGAAATTTCATCTCCCGACCTCGAGCAAAAAATAGAGGTGGTCACTCCTCCTGAATTTCCGAAGGGAATAGCGGGAATCTGGTCTCCAGAACACCTGTTCACAGCTTCTGTAAACAGCTGCTTCATGACTTCATTTTTGGCCGTCGCCGAGAATTCAAAACTGGAATTTAAAAGTCTTTCTTGCCCGGCCAAAGGAAAACTGAGTAAAATAGACGGAAAATTTGCAATGTCTGAAGTGCTCCTGGAACCTGTTCTTGTCATTGTGAATGAAGAAGATCGTGAAAAAGCCGAAAAGGTGCTACATAAGGCCGAGAAGATTTGCTTAATTACGAATTCGGTTAAAACTGAAGTTAAAATGCAACCTCACATTAAATTGGAAGACTCTTTAGTCTAAACAATACCCCCCTTATAATTCCCGCATGAAGACGAATACTTCTGCGGGATTTTTTACTTTTTTGTTGTTTAAGATTCCTATATGATTAGGGTTC
>JBAVJE010000083.1:0-6760 GCA_049687615.1 Salinimicrobium sp.
CGATAATCACATTACTGCTGTTCAGCGCTTCCTCAAGTTCCTGCCCAATAAGGTGATTTTTCAGGCTGATGTTGTGGTTTAAGTTTTCCAACTGCTCTTCGGAAAAGATTCCCCTTACAAAAAGCACTTTTTGAGAAGTATTTCTGAAGGTTTCCCATAAAACCTTCTCCAATAAACTCCGCTGAGGTTCAGGGCCCGAAAGGAGGATCATGTAATCATATACCTTCGGAAAATCCCTTTTTTGAAACCTGCTTAAAATTCCGGTGTACTTTGCATTTTTAAGAGGCTTTTTAGTGTGTCCCAAATAACCGCTGAGGTTATCCGGCCCTGCAGAATCGGGTATCCAGAGCTCATCAAACTTCCTCATGTATTGCCGGTGATGAATAGAAGTGAAAAAAGTGGTTATTCCCGATAATACATGAAGCTGATGGGTGATATAAACACAGGGAACTGCTTTGGAATGCATACCAAAACGGTTGTCAGAAATAATTCCGGAGAGCTTCAGGCTTTTTACGAGTTCTTCGGCAACTTTCTGTTCCTTCTGAATAGTCTTGAGAATGTGGGGCATCTGCAGGAGCAATTTCCATCTCAGGTTTTTTCCTTTTTTTGAATAACTAATGTTATAAGGCGGTAATTCAACAGCCTGCAGTCCGGGAAATTCCTTTTTCAGTAAAAGAAGGGCTGCCCCATCTGAAGCTAACACCGGCTCAAAACCGCATTTTTGAAGCTCCTGTATTACAGGGATACATCGGGTGGCATGGCCAAGGCCCCAGTTCATAGGGGCTACCAGTATCTTATTATTTCCCATATTAACAATGGCCGGTCACTGTGGCTTATTTTACTTATTTTTACCAAAATATTAAATTTTAAGGTGGGAAGTAAGAATAAACTTAAACGGTTCAGGGAAAACGAGAGTTTTCCAAATGTAGTGCAGCCGACGCGAGAAGAGATTGTGGAAGGAAATTTTCAGTATAAAGGTCGGTGGAACAAGGACTTCTTTAAAAAAGATCAGCCTTTGGTGTTGGAATTGGGCTGCGGAAAAGGAGAATATAGTGTTGGATTGGCCAAAGCCTTTCCCGAAAAAAATTTCCTGGGCATTGACATAAAAGGAGCCCGCTTTTGGCGCGGGGCAAAAACCGCTTTGGAGGAAGAGCTTGATAATGTGGCTTTTTTGAGAAGTCAGATAGAGCTTGTTGACCTGCTTTTTGCCGAAAATGAGGTGGACGAGATCTGGATCACCTTTCCCGATCCACAAATCAAATACAAGCGTACTAAACATCGAATGACAAATTCCGATTTTCTTCATAAATACAAAAAAATACTAAAAGAAGGTGGTTTTGTCAATTTGAAGACAGATAGTGAATTCATGCATGGCTATACCCTGGGGCTGCTTCACGGCGAGGGACATGAGATCGTGCATGCCAATCATGATATTTATAAAAATGAATACTCCCCCGAAGAGGTTATTGGAATTCAAACATTTTACGAAAAACAGTATCTTGAGCAGGGAAAACCTATAACCTACATCAGGTTCAGGATTAAATAACCGCCATTGGAGGAAACTAAAATATTCCTTATCACCTATTTTGCTGCCCTGCTTGGGGTAGTACCCCCGGGTTTAGTCAACATGAGTGTGGCCAAAACCTGTGTTAAAAGGGGGAAGAAAAATGGCATTTATGTAGCTATTGGTGCCTCCTTTGTCGTAATGATACAGGCGCTCATCGCAATCCAGCTGGCAAAATACATTTTTGATAACCCATTCGTTCGCAATGTGCTTTTGCGGGCCGGCCTTGTTATTTTTATTATCCTGGCAATCTATTTTTTTGTAATGGGGCAGCATAAACGAAAGGAGGTAGAGGTAAGTCCTACATCTGGAGTGCGCAGTATTTTAAAAGGAATGATGATTGGCGTGCTCAATGTATTCCCTATTCCATACTTTGTAGCGCTGGGAGCAGCGCTTAATTTGAACGGGAGTGTAGAATATCACGTGATCAACAACACCGTATTTGTGCTCGCGGCTTCCCTGGGAACGTTCTCCACCCTTTATCTTTACGCGCTGTTTTTTGCCAAAATTGAAGCTGAAGAAAATCTCTTCGCAAGATATTCCAACTATTTTATGGCCGGGCTTATGCTTATTTTGGTGGTCATTACATTTATCAGGATCTTTTATCAATAATGAAGGCTTCAGAAGGGTTCTTTGAAAGAGTTTATGAGGTAGTAAAGCTCATTCCCGAAGGCAGGGTGACCAGCTATGGGGCGATTGCAGAGTTTCTGGGCGCCTCCCGATCGGCCAGAATGGTAGGTTGGGCGATGAATAATGCCTCGAAAATGGAAGATATTCCTGCCCATCGTGTAGTGAACCGGAATGGTTTGCTTACAGGAAAACATCATTTCCCCGGCAGCTTTGTGATGCAACAACTGCTGGAAGAAGAAGGCGTGCTGGTGAAGGAGGATAAAATCATTGATTTTAAGCGACATTTTTGGAATCCATCCAAAGAACTGGGAATTTCCTGATTTTCGTCAGTTTTTCAAACCATCAAAAATGGCTAATACTTTCGTAATCTTAGGTTTTCGGCTTATATTTGCGTTTAGAATGAATCTATATAAGATATTCTAATTCAGATTTAAAGCATGAAACTAGATAAGAAAGAAATTGTAAAAGCTCTTGAGACCATTACGGTTTCCGGAGAAGGAAAAAACATGGTCGAAAGTGGTGCGGTTCAAAACGTGATGACCTTTGGTGATGAAGTCGTTGTGGACCTGTTGCTAACAACTCCCGCTTTACATATTAAAAAAAGGGCCGAAGTAGATGTCATGAAGGCCATTCATGAACATGTACATCAAAAGGCCAAAGTTAAGGTGAATGTTAAAGTGGAGGCTCCCGATAAGCCTGAGATAAAAGGCAAAGCAATCCCCGGTATCAAGAATGTGATCGCTGTCGCTTCCGGTAAAGGAGGCGTGGGAAAATCTACAGTAACGGCTAACCTTGCGGTAAGCCTTGCAAAAATGGGCTTTAAAGTAGGTCTTTTGGATTCTGATATCTACGGACCTTCGATACCTATTATGTTTGATGTTCAATCAGAACGTCCGCTTTCGGTTAATGTAGATGGCCAGTCAAAAATGAAGCCGGTGGAGAACCATGGCGTCAAAATACTTTCCATAGGATTTTTTACACAACCCAACCAGGCGGTGATCTGGCGTGGGCCAATGGCTGCCAAAGCCCTTAATCAAATGATCTTTGATGCAGACTGGGGAGAACTTGACTTTTTGTTAGTAGACCTTCCTCCGGGAACCGGTGATATTCACCTTTCTATCATGCAGTCTCTGCCATTAACGGGTGCTGTTGTGGTAAGTACTCCTCAAAATGTAGCTTTGGCCGATGCCAAGAAAGGAGTGGCAATGTTCCGTCAGGAAAGCATTAATGTTCCTGTTCTGGGAATCATTGAAAACATGGCTTACTTTACCCCCGAAGAATTGCCGGACAATAAATATTATATCTTCGGAAAAGAAGGTGCTAAAACGCTGGCCGAAGACATGGAAATACCTTTCCTTGGCGAAATTCCGTTGGTGCAAAGCATCAGGGAAGCAGGAGATATAGGACATCCGGCTGCTCTCCAGGAAAATACGCCGCTTTCTGAAGCTTTTGAGAAGCTTACCCAGAATGTGGTGCAGGAAACGGTAAAACGCAACAAGAGTCTTCCTCCAACCGAAGCTATAAAAATCACCACTATGGCCGGCTGTAGTGCAGTTAAATAAGAGTCATGACAAGTGAAGAAATAAGGTCAAATGTTGAAAGGGCTTTAGAGGAAATCAGGCCGTTTTTAAAGAATGACGGCGGGGATATTTCCCTGCTGGAAATCGAAGATGACCGTCTTGTCAAGGTACGGCTGATAGGAGCATGTGTAGGCTGTACCGTAAACCAGATGACTCTTAAATTTGGTGTGGAAATGACTATAAAAAAGTATGCTCCACAAATTGAAAAAGTGCTGAATATCGAAAAATAGCCTTTCTTCGAAATAAAAGACAGTAGAATGATCAAAACAGATATGTTGATTATCGGTGCGGGGCCTACGGGCCTTTTTGCCGTGTTTGAAGCAGGATTGTTGAAGTTGAAATGTCACCTTATCGATGCTTTGCCCCAGCCGGGCGGGCAGTGTTCAGAGATCTATCCTAAGAAACCTATTTATGACATTCCGGCTTTTCCGGAGGTCCTTGCAGGTGACCTTATTGATAATCTTATGGAACAGATAAAGCCCTTTGAACCCGGATTTACTATGGGGGAAAGGGCTGAGACTATTGAAAAGCTGGATGATGGATCTTTTGTGGTGACCACCAATGAAGGCACTCAACATAATGCTCCTGTTGTTGTGATTGCGGGAGGACTTGGTAGTTTTGAACCGAGAAAGCCGCCTATTTCCAATATTTCCAATTACGAGAATAAAGGCGTTTCCTATATTGTGCGGGAACCAGAGGATTATCGTGATAAAAAGGTGGTGATCGCCGGTGGTGGTGATTCGGCACTCGACTGGGCTATCTACCTTTCTGAAATAGCCTCGGAGGTTTCGCTGGTGCATAGAAGAAATGAGTTTCGTGGTGCCCTGGATTCTGTAGAGAAAGTTTCAGAGCTTGCAAAAGCCGGAAAGATCAAACTTATCACCGAAGCCGAAGTAGTGGGCTTAAAAGGAGAAGAAAAACTGGAATCTGTGGTAATTCGACGGAAAGGCGAAGCTTCCGAAGAAGAGATCAAAGAAACCGATTTTTTCATTCCGCTTTTCGGACTGTCGCCAAAATTAGGCCCTATAGCAAATTGGGGGCTTGAAATTGAAAAGAACGCCATCAAGGTAGATAATAGCTATGATTATCAAACCAACATCCCGGGAATTTACGCAATTGGAGATGTAAATACCTATCCCGGAAAATTGAAATTAATACTTTGCGGGTTTCATGAGGCCGCTATCATGTGTCAAAGTGCCTATCAACGAATTTTTCCAGATAAGAAATACGTGATGAAGTACACCACCGTAAGTGGGGTAAATGGCTTTGACGGAAGTCGAAAAGAGGCTAAAAGAGAAGTGGTAAAAAGTATAAATTAAGACCAAACCAGGTACTGAGCCTCACAGGGTATTTAAGCCTGTGAGGCTTTTTTAATATATAATATGTCAGATATAACTGTTACTATAATAGATCGCCAGGCAAAGGTTCACAATGTGAATGCGCCTACAGATATGAATATGAACCTGATGGAGGTGATAAAGGCACATGAACTTGCACCCGAAGGAACTATTGGTATCTGCGGGGGTATGGCTATGTGTGCTTCCTGCCAGTGCTATATTGAAAGTCATCTGGAAGTACTTCCGGAGAAAAGCTATGAAGAGGAGGATATGCTGGACCAGGCCTTTTTTGTGGAGGACAATAGCAGGTTAAGCTGTCAAATCTTTATGTCTTCAGAGCTTGATGGCCTGCAGGTGCAAATTGCGCCTTATAATGAAGATTAGGTTTTAAAAATGACAAAATCTGCCTGCCTTATTTCAGGAGCGATTTTTGTCTGTACATTATGAATGACAATACTTAGAAAATGCTGTTGACGGTGATCGTTTTTTATTCTAAGAAATCGCTGGACTCTCTTAAAATTGATGGAGTGGTGGCTAAAAAGCCTGTTAAGCTCAAGAGTGAGTGCTGTGAAAATTATAAAAAGGGCAAACGTTGTAAACGTTGCCCTTGTTTTGATTTAGATATTTAGAACTCACAGGTTTTTAAAACCTGTGAGTTCTTTTCATTTCATGGAGAGAATGGTCTGATTTTTTAGATTGTCTCCACGAAAAAGAGCTCCAAAAATGACATTTTTGGAGCTCTTTTAAATTCTGAATTTTGAATTCGAAATTCTGAATCCTATTGGAATGCCGGAATGCCGGTGATGTCGAGTCCGGTGATCAACAGGTGGATGTCGTGAGTTCCTTCGTAGGTGATCACGCTTTCCAGGTTCATCATGTGTCTCATGATGCTGTATTCGCCGGTGATTCCCATTCCGCCGAGCATTTGCCTTGATTCCCGGGCTATTTTAATAGCCATATCTACATTGTTTCTTTTTGCCATTGAGATTTGGGCAGAAGTTGCACGGCCTTCATTTCTTAACACCCCTAATCTCCATGCCAGGAGTTGAGCTTTTGTGATTTCAGTAATCATTTCAGCAAGTTTTTTCTGTTGCAACTGGAAGCTTGCGATCGGTTTTCCAAATTGCTCTCTTTCTTTAGCATAGCGCAATGCAGTGTCATAACAGTCCATTGCCGCGCCTATCGCGCCCCAGGCTATACCAAATCTTGCTGAATCCAGACAACCCAGAGGTGCTCCAAGACCACTTTTACCGGGGAGCAGGTTTTCTTTAGGCACCTTCACGTTATTAAATACCAGTTCGCCTGTGGCACTGGCGCGTAATGACCATTTATTGTGGGTTTCGGGAGTGCTAAAACCTTCCATGCCTCGTTCTACGATAAGCCCGTGGATTCTGCCTTCCTCGTTTTTGGCCCAAACGACTGCAATATCGGCAAATGGGGCGTTGGAGATCCACATTTTCGCGCCGTTGAGCAAGTAATGATCTCCTTTGTCTTTAAAGTTGGAGGTCATTCCGCTAGGATTAGATCCATGATCGGGTTCTGTAAGGCCAAAGCAACCTATCATTTCCCCTGAAGCTAACTTCGGAAGGTATTTTTTCTTTTGTTCTTCATTACCATACTTAAAGATAGGGTACATTACCAGGGAAGAC
>JBAVJE010000084.1:0-1873 GCA_049687615.1 Salinimicrobium sp.
GCACATCTACAGCCGAAGCACTTCCTACTTCAAGAGAATTTAAAGCCAGTTCATGATAAACCTCCAGCAGCTGAATATTCTCAAGCAGCACCTCCTGTTTTGCCTGCAGGGCATACAGCCGGTAATAGGATTGAGCTACCGAAAGGCCAAGTTTCCTTTTAGCCACCGCAACTTCCACATATTCGGCATCGGCCATAGAAGTAGCATAATTTTCCCTTGCCGTTATGGTTCCAAACCAGGGGATCATCTGCCGCACCGAAAAACGGGCTTTTTGAGCCCCGGTTCTGGTTTCGGGTTCACTCACAAAATACCCGGCGCTTAGTTCAGTGTCAGGTAAAGAGTTGACTTCCTTTACCTTTTCTGAAGCCAGATCATAACGAAGCTCAAAACCCTTAATTTCAGGATTGTTCTTTTGTGCCTCCATTATGTAGGACTCTAATTGTTGGGAGTATCCGTTAACACCAAAACCAAGAAGGAAAAGAAGAAACAAGATTCCTTTCCCACTTTTTTGGGACAAACTTTTAAATTTTGTCAAATTTATTCTCATCTTAATCTGCTTTATTGTTCTTTTTCAATCCTGCTTCTTTCCTCCAGCTGAATAATACGGGGACTACAAACAAGGTCATTAACGCGATCACCATACCCCCGAAACTTGGAATTGCCATTGGGATCATAATATCGCTTCCACGGCCCGTAGAGGTTAAAACCGGAAGGAGCGCCAGGATGGTAGTGGCAGTGGTCATTAAACATGGCCGAATCCTTTTTTCTCCCGCTTCAATTACAGAAGTTCTGATCTCTTCCTTCGTTTTGGGGACATTCCGATCAAATGTTTGGGTAAGATAGGTCGCCATTACCACGCCGTCATCGGTTGCGATCCCGAACAAAGCAATAAACCCAACCCATACCGCAACACTAAGATTTATGGTATGCATCTGGAAAAGATCTCTCAGGTTTTCACCGAAAAAGCTGAAATTCAAGAACCAGTCCTGTCCATAGAACCATATCATCAGGAATCCGCCGGCAAATGCTACCGCGATCCCGCTGAACACCATTAGCGAAGTAGAAACCGACCTAAACTGGAAATAAAGAATGAGGAAAATGATCAACAAAGAAAGCGGCACTACCACCGAAAGGGTCTTTTCTGCCCGCAACTGATTCTCGTAGGTTCCGGTAAATTTATAGTTGATACCTTCCGGTACCGTCAATTCTCCCGACGCTATTTTTTCTTTGATAAGATCCTGCGCATTTTCGACCACGTCTACTTCTGCAAATCCATCCTTTTTATCGAACAGCACATAACCTATAAGGAATGTGTCCTCGCTTTTTATCACCTGAGGGCCCTGTTCATATCTTATTTCAACAAGTTCACTTAAAGGAACCGGGGTTCCGCCCTCAACCGGAACATAAATATCCTTTATATCTTCCGGATTGGCCCGAAGTTCCCGTGGATACCTTACTCTCATCCCGTAGCGTTCGCGGCCTTCTACAGTTTGTGAAATGATCTTTCCGCCCACCGCGACTTCCAGTACCTGTTGTACATCCTCAATAGAAATCCCGTAACGGGCAAGTTTCTCCCTTTGTATATCGATCAGGAGATAGGGTTTCCCAACGATCCTATCGGCGAAAACCGCTTCCTCCTTTACTCCCTCTGCTTGCTTGAGAATATCTTCCAGCTTTAATCCGAAAGATTCTATTTCCCTGAGATTAGGGCCTTTTACTTTTATTCCCATCGGCGCCCTCATCCCGGTTTGAAGCATTACCAGGCGGGTTTCGATTGGTTGTAATTTTGGTGCTGAAGTAACTCCGGGTAACCGGGTTACCTTGACGATTTCATTCCAGATATCATCGGATGATTGTATTTTGGGTCTCCAGT
>JBAVJE010000085.1:0-2994 GCA_049687615.1 Salinimicrobium sp.
CCATTTCCCCAATTTTGAAAGGCGGCTGATTTCTTTTATCAATTCATCATTATAGGCGAGACTAAGTTTTTTGGTAAAAGTAGAAGCCACCAAAATGCACGGCTTTTCCCGGGGTTCATCCCATACCGGAAAAAGAGGGTCCAGTTTAGGCCAGCCCGTTTCGCGCACCTCAAAATATTTATGTTCTTTTTGCAGTTCCAAAAAAGGTTGTGTCGTGGAGGGGCCGTGGGTGCAATAAAGGTCAAAAAAGCCTCTTATCCTGAAATGTCCTTTTTTAAAGTTCCTTTTGCTGGTTGCGAAGCCGTGAAAAACCTGGACCTTTAATCCCGGAAGAAAATCGGCAATACTATTGGTAATGCTCAAAACTATGTGGGGCTGGTAAGCAATGGCTTCTTTGATGTTGTTCAGCACCTGCTTTTCTTCACTAAACTTTGCTCTTGTTTCCTCTTCATCAGCAAACCATTTTACTTCATAGCCTCTTCTGAGAATTTCCTGCTCCAAAGGCTCTCCAATAGGAAAAGCATAGGAATAACTGATGTAAATTAGAAAACGGTATTTCATTTTTCAAGATTTTTGAGGAAAGTTTTCAGCTTTGGTTCGATCATTTCGGGCTTAAACAACCTGTAATACTCATTGTTTACAGAAGTTCTTTCTGTACCATTCTCGTCATAAAAAAGCTCCGGTTTGTAATCTTCCAGATGAACCGAAACTATATCCTTTTCATTGCTGTAAATTCCCCAGTAATTCTTTTTGATTGAGGGAGAATGTATGGATAAGGTAGGAATCATCAAGGCTTTGGCAATGTGTGCTGCCCCACCTTCATTGCCAATAAAAATGTCACAGTTGGCACAATTGACGATAAAATCCTGCAATTCCCTTGCATAAAGATCTAAAAATATTCTGGATCTGGTAGCAGGAGCACAATTATTGAAGATCTCCCGGGCTTCTTTTTCCTGGGAGGGAGAGTAATTGAACAGGATCTGGCAATTTTTTACCTGCGCTACCATGCTATCTAATAAAGCAGCCATGTAAGCAGAGGGATAACTTTTACTCCTTGAGCTACCCAAAACTCCACACATTATAATGGGTTGTTCGAAAGTAATTCCGCCTTTTTTGAGTCTGGTAATGGCTTGTTCTTTTTTCAGTTTATCAAGGTAAATCTTTGGTCGGCCATGTTTTGGAAAATCCTTTTGAAACGCCTGCAAAAATTGCATCCTGTTTTCTATGGCCAGTCCTGCACCGGTAGCCGGATTTTCAATTTGTGAAAAGGTCATGGTATAGAAATAACTCGTATACTTTTTTTGATACCCCAGTCTAAAAGCAGCTCCGGAAAACAAGGAAATTATTCCCGTGCTTATCTTTGAATAGATATCGATCACATGTGTGTAGCCTTCTTTCCTAATCCTGTTTCCGAAATGCAAAAATTTGACGGGATTTATATTTAGTTCGGGTTCATAAATCACCAGTTTATTGATGTAGGGATTGTTTTGAACCACGGGCCGTGTATGAGGCTGAATAAGATAATGCAGAACTGCTTCAGGGTATTTTTTCCTGAGGGATTTAAACAAGATTGAGGATGTAAGTACATCCCCAATCATCTTTTGTTGTATTATAAGTATTTTCATAACCCCTCTGATAATTCCCGACTTCTAAAAATTCTTTTATTACGAAAACAATGTTTTCTGCAGTATCTGGCAGAAAAACAGAGGAACCATTATACCGCCACGTTATATTCTCTCAGCGCGTCGTTGAGAGAAGTTTTCTTGTTGGTACTCTCTTTTCTTTTTCCAATGATGAGAGCACAAGGCACCTGATATTCTCCTGCCGGAAATTTCTTGGTGTAGCTTCCCGGAATAACCACAGAGCGTGCGGGAACAATTCCTTTCATCTCTTTTGGTTCTTTTCCTGTAACGTCAATGATTTTGGTAGATGCTGTCAAAACGACATTTGCGCCAAGCACAGCTTCTTTTTCTACTCTCACACCTTCTACTACGATACTTCTTGATCCAAGAAACGCATTGTCTTCAATGATTACAGGTGCAGCCTGTAATGGTTCAAGTACCCCTCCAATGCCAACACCACCACTAAGGTGCACAT
Source organism: Salinimicrobium sp. (assembly GCA_049687615.1). GTDB lineage: Bacteria > Bacteroidota > Bacteroidia > Flavobacteriales > Flavobacteriaceae > Salinimicrobium. Next base: position 2,098 of record JBAVJE010000085.1, read on the forward strand.
TTTTGCCAATTTGAGCACAACTGCCAACAGTGGCCCAGGTATCTACCATAGTACCTTCTTCAACATAGGCGCCAATATTTACGTAGCTGGGCATCAAGATCACCCCGGAAGAAATATAAGCTCCGTGTCGTGCAACCGCATTAGGAACTACTCTAATCCCTTTTTCTTTATAACCTCTTTTTAACGGGATTTTGTCGTGATATTCAAAGATACCGGCTTCAAGGGTTTCCATTTTCTGGATGGGAAAATACAGTACTACTGCTTTCTTGACCCATTCGTTTACCTGCCATCCATCGTTAGTAGGTTCGGCTACACGTAGTTTACCGGCGTCAAGCTGCTCGATCACTTCCCTTATGGCCTTTATAGTTTCAGGATCCTGAAGCAACTCACGATTATCCCAGGCTTGGTTTATAGTTGTTTCTAATGCTGTCATCTCTAATTTTTTTCCAAATATAAGGGCTTCAGGCCAATTTTGCCCCATTCCAATTTAAACCTATCTTTGCAGAAAACCTATGGCAAGGATCCTGGCACTTGATTTTGGCAGTAAACGCACCGGAATTGCGGTAACCGATGAGCTTCAGATCATCGCATCGGGACTTACCACTGTGCTTTCTGTCGAACTTTTGCCTTTTCTGGAAAAGTATTTTTCCGAGGAAAATGTGGAGCTCGTCTTGCTGGGGGAACCAAAGCAAATGAATAATACTGCTTCAGAAAGTGAAGTTAGTATTCAGGAATTTCTGAAGAAGTTTTCTAAAAAATTTCCGCAGATGAAACTGGAGAGAGTAGATGAAAGGTTTACCTCTAAAATGGCATTTCAAACCATGATCGACAGCGGACTGAAGAAAAAACAGCGACAGAATAAGGCACTTGTGGATGAGATAAGTGCGACCATAATTT
>JBAVJE010000086.1:0-3300 GCA_049687615.1 Salinimicrobium sp.
ATGCAGAACTTACAAAGTTTGCGGACACTTTTCAGCAAATGCGGGTAATGAATCAAAAAGCCCAAATGCAAATGTCACAGGTGGTCCAGGATGAGAAGCTTGATATCCAGCGATTCAATGAGATCCACACAGCCAAACTTGATCCTGCTGTAGAAACAGACGCTACAAAAGAGGAGAAAGAAAAGTATGATAACGTGATCGCAAAAATCGAGAAAATGCAAGTTTCCTTTGAAGGCGAGATGCAAAAGCTTATCGAAGACAGTGGTCTTAGCATAGAACGATACCAGGAAATCGCGACCAATTTGCAAACAAATCCTGAATTGCAGGAGCGTTTGAAAGAAGAGCTAACGAATTAAAATATTACAAAACACCAATAAAAAAGCGGCCCACATGCCGCTTTTTTATTGGTGCTCTTTAAGTGTATATACTTCATCCCAATTCCAGCCGGCATAAGCAAGAGACGACGTAAATTGTTTATCGATCCTGGTGTTTTTCTTATATAAATAACCGAATTTACCCCACGAACTTCTGAGGGTATTAAGTTTATCCTCGTTATGCAGATCTTCATCAGGGCTTTCCAGCCCCAGGGTTAGATATTTTTCTATAGCATTTAAAATAGTACATATCTTGGAATACTGTACAGAGTCTTTCTCCCAATCCATTTTCAATACCACCAGGACTTCATAGAGCTTGGCCAATTGCAGTATGAGCGCTGCTTCCCTTTCTTTGGTAAGGAAATAATTGACCATTGGAAAAGCCAGATAACTACTGGCATTTTTCAAAATTTCCTGCCTTAAGTTATTCGCGTCAGAAATAAGCCCTGAGAGATTATCTTCTTTTTTAAAAAAGTTATAAAGCTCCTCCACATCTTTTCCCATTGTAGCAATGTAGAAGGAGAGTTCCTTCTTGCTTAAAACAGAACTCACCACACTAAGCAGGTAAGTAAGGCCCGTGGTTACCATAACAAATCCTGTAAAGGATAGTATTCCGGTTACCACTCTGCTTACCATCGTTCCAGGTACAAAATCTCCAATTCCAACTGTAGATAGTACATAAGAAGTAAAGTAAAACCTATCAGAATATCTTGCAGGCAATAACGTGCTCTCCTGTATCACCATTTCCTCGCCGGCAGTATAAATGATGTAGGCCCCAAGGAACAGGAACGCCAGCCAGAAAAACGTATTCACAAGCAAATGGGTCATTCCTGAATAATTAAAAATTGTCCTGGCTTTGTTCTGAATGATAATTCTGTTTAAAGTTCTGTTCAGAATCCCGGATAGAAAACCAAAACCGTTACCCGAAAGTGTTGTGTGAAAAAAATCGAGAAAAATTATAATAATGAGTACCAGCCCGGCTGCTATTTGAAGTGTCTCCATATTCTAAATTAACCAAAACCTCCTTAAAATTTTCTAATAAGCACTTAAACTTTTCTAAAGTCACAGCAACCATGACCCGGGAGATATTTTGTACCTTATAATAAGTATCCTAATACCTCTCTAAAATAAAATGTAAGATCATGGTAAATACACTAAACAATTTAGGTTCTCAAAAAGAGGGTTCCGGAAAATATATTCGACCCCTTGAAAATGCTGAAGACCTCGATCCTCTTTTGGAGCGAATTGGGGATTCCAAATATGTACTATTGGGTGAGGCCACCCATGGTACGCACGAATATTACACCTGGAGGGCAGAGATCTCCAAACGTTTAATCGAAGAAAAAGGCTTTTCTTTTGTCGCGGTAGAAGGAGACTGGCCAGACTGTTATAAGATCAACAGATGGGTTAAGGACCTTCCCGATTCAGGATCAACTATTACTGAAGTTCTTCAAAGCTTCAACCGCTGGCCAACCTGGATGTGGGCGAACTGGGAAATTGTGGCCTTCACCAAATGGATGAAAAATTATAATTCCAGGCTCGAACCCGAAGAAAAAGTAGGCTTTTACGGGCTGGACGTTTATAGTCTTTGGGAGTCCATGGAGATCATTTTAAAATATCTTGAAAAGGAAGATCCCGAAACCGCAAGCCTGGCGAGACAGGTCGCAGATTGTTTTGAACCCTACCGCAAAAATGACTCCTACGTATCTGCCTACCGCGGATTAAATCAAAGGTGCCGAAATGAAGTGGTTGAGCTACTTACTGAAGTGAGACACAATATGGAAAATTACCAGGATGAACGGGAAGCGGGATTGAATGCTGAACTTAATAGCCTGGTGCTGAAAAATGCCGAAAAATATTATGAAGCTATGGCGTCTTTCGATAGCTCTTCCTGGAATGTGAGAGATTCGCATATGGTAGAAACCCTAAACACTTTGATGGACTACCATGGCGATGAGGCTAAAGTAATAGTATGGGAGCACAATACACACATTGGCGACGCCCGTGCTACAGATATGGCCGCCCATGGCATGCACAACCTGGGGCAGCTGGTAAGGCAGCAGCACAAAAAAGAAGGAGTGCTTCTGGTTGGATTTGGATCCTATCAAGGTTCTGTGATTGCCGGGGAATTTTGGGGTGCGAAAATGGAGAAAATGGAACTTCCAAAAGCTATTGAAGGTAGCGTAGAACATCTCCTGCATCATCACGGAGCAGAAAATAAACTAATGATTTTTGATGATGACTCTCCCTTAAAGAAGCTCTTCAAAAACAGGATAGGGCATCGTGCTGTCGGGGTGGTTTATGACCCGCATCATGAGCGTGGCAATTATGTGCCCAGCAAATTATCCCAAAGATATGACGCGTTTCTGTATATAGACGTCACTAAAGGGGTGCATCCACTGCACCTGCATCCCACCGGTCATCTCATTCCCGACACCTATCCCTTCGGAATATAAAACTGAAAAAAAATGAAAATAAAGATCCTTGGCACCAGAGGAAAAATAAAACCTTCGGCTCCTTTACACAAATTGCATTCAGGTATATTGATAGATAACAAAATCCTAATAGATATTGGGGAGCGTACTTATCTGGAAACAAAACCGAAAGCTATCGTGTTCACCCACTTTCATCCAGATCATGCTTTTTTTGTTCTGGAAAACGAAAAATTTGAGCCACAAATTCCCCTTTTTGGACCTGAAGAAAACGAACTTATTCCTAAGCTGAAGGTGGTGGATCAAAAATTTCAGATCGATGATTACCGCTTTACTCCTGTCCCGGTCATCCATTCTTTACAGCTAAAGTCATTAGCTTACCTTATCGAAAAAGATGGGAAAAAAATTCTTATTACCGGGGATGTAGCCTGGATCGAAAAAGCAAATCTACAGGAACTGCCACAGTTGGACCTCGTAATCACCGATGCCAGCTT
>JBAVJE010000087.1:0-7860 GCA_049687615.1 Salinimicrobium sp.
GAAATAGATTTTCCAGATGCAAAACTAACCACTTCAGACCAAGTGATTCCTAATAAGGATCAGGTATTTTACTGATTTTTAAAAGATTTTAATTCTTTGGTTTTTGTATTTTAGCAATCATTCAAAAAAAGTCTTCTTAAAAACCTCTTTTTGAAGCCTTTTTAACCTAAGATTTTAATCAACCCGATGGACATTCAATTTAATAAAAACGAAGACCACAACAAACTTTTAGTTTCAGATCTCAGGAAAAAACTAAAACATATCAAACTTGGAGGCGGCGAAAAAAAAATAAAAAAGCAGCATGAGAAAGGCAAAATGACTGCCCGGGAGCGAATAGATCATTTGCTTGATGATGCAGCCAAGGCTATAGAAATTGGAGCTTTTGCGGGAGATGGCATGTATGAAGAACATGGTGGCTGTCCCAGCGGCGGTGTAGTTGTGAAGATTGGAAAGGTTTCCGGGAAACAATGTATAGTGGTTGCCAATGACGCCACTGTAAAGGCCGGCGCCTGGTTTCCTATTACCGCAAAAAAGAATCTCAGGGCTCAGGAAATCTCTATCGAAAATAAGCTACCAATAATTTACCTGGTAGATTCAGCCGGGGTTTATTTGCCTATGCAGGATGAAATTTTCCCGGACAAAGAGCACTTCGGAAGGGTTTTTAGAAATAATGCTATCATGAGCAGCATGGGGATCACGCAAATCTCTGCCGTAATGGGCAGCTGTGTTGCAGGAGGAGCATACCTGCCCATCATGAGCGATGAAGCTCTCATTGTAGACAAAACCGGAAGTATTTTCCTTGCCGGTAGCTACCTCGTGAAAGCGGCTATTGGAGAATCTATTGACAATGAAACTTTAGGCGGCGCTAGCACCCACAGTGAAATTTCGGGCGTAACCGATTATAAAGCAAAAGACGACAAGGATGCTCTGGATACCATTCGCGGACTCATGGACAAGATAGGAGACTTCGAGAAGGCCGGTTTTAACCGGAAGGAATCGAAAAAACCTGCTAAAGACCCACAGGAGATCTACGGAATTCTTCCGAAGCTAAGAAATGAACAGTATGACATGCACGAGATGATAGCACGGCTCGTTGACAATTCTGAATTTCAGGAATACAAAGAAGGTTACGGCAAGACCATCATTACCGCCTACGCCAGGATTGACGGTTGGGCCGTAGGGATTGTGGCCAACCAGCGTAAGATCGTCAAGAACGCGAAGAAAGAAATGCAGTTTGGTGGGGTGATCTATTCAGATTCTGCCGACAAGGCCACGCGCTTTATAGCAAATTGTAACCAAAAGAAGATCCCGCTGGTCTTTTTACAGGACGTTACCGGCTTCATGGTTGGCAGTAAAAGCGAGCACGGCGGCATCATCAAAGACGGGGCGAAAATGGTTAATGCTGTTAGTAATTCGGTAGTCCCAAAGTTTACTGTAATCATTGGTAATTCTTATGGTGCAGGAAATTACGCCATGTGCGGAAAGGCTTACGATCCACGGTTGATCTTTGCCTGGCCCAGTGCTGAACTTGCAGTTATGGGTGGTACACAGGCCGCAAAAGTACTTGCCCAAATAGAAACCGCTTCCATGGCGAAAAAAGGTGAAAAAGTAGACGCCGATAAGGAAAAAGCCGTTTTTGAGAAAATCAAAGCCCGCTACGACAAACAAACCTCAGCGTATTACGCGGCCGCCCATCTTTGGACCGATGCCGTTATTGACCCTCTTGACACGAGAAAATGGATCTCCACCGGTATTGAAGCGGCCAATCACGCTCCTATAGAAAAAGATTTCAACCTGGGTGTAATTCAAACCTGATCATGAAAGCTTTAAGGAACGAGCCATTAACCTAAGTTCTCTCAAACAATAAATAATTACCCTTGAAAAATGCCATTTTTTAAGCCTCTTCTATTTTTTGCCTTTTTCGCACTTCAGGTCTCACAGGCGCAGGTCCTGGATGAGCAGCATGAATTTACCGAAGCTGATACATTAAGGGGTTCCTTGCGGCCGGAAAGAAATTTTGATGTTCTTAAATATCATCTCAATGTAAAGGTTGATCCTGAAAAAAAGTTTATTTCGGGCTGGAATGCCATCACATTTAAAGCCGAAGCAGCACTTCCGGTGATGCAGGTGGACCTGTTCTCCAATATGGATGTGGATTCCATTATCCACAAAGGCAAAAAACTGAATTACAAAAGAAAGGCCAATGCCGTTTTCATAGAAATGCAACCGGCAATTGTAAAAGCCTGCATTGACTCCATACAATTTTACTACTCCGGATACCCTAGAATAGCCATGAACGCCCCCTGGGACGGCGGATTTGTCTTCGAAAAAGATGAACAAAACAACCCATGGATTGGCGTTGCGGTACAGGGAACCGGTGCCAGTCTCTGGTATCCTAACAAAGATCACCAAAGTGATGAACCTGAAGAGGTTCTCATTGAAGTTGCCGTTCCAAATGACCTTATGAACGTCTCCAACGGAAGATTTTTAGGAAAAGAAAATCTTGGAAACGGTTACACCCAATGGAACTGGAAGGTGAACAGCCCGATCAATAATTATGATGTTACCCTCAACATTGGGAAATACGTTCACTTCAGTGATAAATTTCATGATCTGGATCTGGATTATTACGTGCTCCCGAACAATCTCGAAAAGGCAAAAGAGCAGTTTTCTGAAGTAAAAGATATGATGGCATGTTTTTATGAGAAATTCGGGGACTATCCTTTTGAAAAAGACGGGTACAAGCTTATTGAGACTCCATACCTGGGCATGGAGCACCAAAGCGCCGTAGCCTACGGAAATCATTACAACAAAGGGTATCTGGGCCGCGATCTTAGCGGTACCGGTATTGGTTTAAAATGGGATTTTATTATTATTCATGAGTCGGGACATGAGTGGTTTGGCAACTCAATCACGGCTTCAGATATTGCAGATATGTGGATACATGAAAGTTTTACCACTTATTCTGAAGCAGTTTATATCGAATGCCGTTGGGGCAAAGCCGAAGCCTTGAAATACCTGCAGGGAATACGCAAAAATATAGGGAACAGTGCCACCATAATAGGTAAATATGGAGTAAACAATGAGGGATCGGGAGATATGTATTACAAAGGCGCAAATCTTCTCAACACCATCCGCAGCATCTATAATAATGATGAGCTATGGTGGAAAACCCTGAAAGATTATACCATTACCTACAGACATAAGATCATTTCGACAAAGCAAACAGAAGCCTTTTTTGATAAGGCTACTCCGGTGGATCTTAAGCCTGTATTTGATCAATACCTCCGGCATACCTCCATTCCTGAGCTTCAACTGAAAGACAAAGGCAGAAAGCTGCTTTTTCGCTGGAAAACTGATGTTCCTAACTTTGATATGCCGGTAGATGTCCTGGTGGACGAAAAGGAAATAAGGATTTATCCCATTTCAGAATGGAAAGTTTTTCCGCAGCAAAAGATCAAAGCTAAAGACGTAAAGCCGGTTGAAAAGGAGTTTTACATAGCTACTCAAAAAGTAGAATAAAACGTTCCGATTTAGTTTTTATACCATTCGGCTTCGCAGCGTATTGGCACGATGAACCTTTCCGTTTGGAGTTTCTTCAAATTTTTCAACAAAGTAGATCTTCTTGGGAACTTCATATCTTCCCAGTTTATGACAAGATTTGATCTCCTTTTCCAGATTTTCCAGGGCTGTCTCAGAAAATTCGCTTTCCACCATCAGCACCAGTTTTTCTCCCAGGGCCGGGTCGGGCAAAGAAGTCACAAAAAATCTATGGCCTAAAATGGGTGCGAGTTTTTCTTCAATCTCTTCCGGATTTAATTTTATACCTCCGGAATTAATCAAATTGTCGAAACGTCCCTTCCAGATGAATTCCTTCTCTGAAAGCAGGTCGACCACATCATTGGTGGTAATTATTTCTTCTGATAATTGTGGGGCATCAATGATCAAACAGTTGTGTTCATCTGAAGATATTTTCACTCCTGGTAAGCAGGTAAAAGGCACCGGATCCTGTTTTTTCTTCTTTGGATTTACCCTACGGGCCGCAATATGCGAAACCGTTTCGGTCATTCCATAGGTCTCATAAACTTCTGTTCCTAGGCCTTGTACGAGATCTCGAAGGTTTGCAGAAACAGCCCCGCCGCCCACAATTAGCTTTTTAATAAGATGTAATCTATTGAGCGAATTGTCAAGCTGAAACGGCGTCATAGCACAAAAATCATAGATCTTGAAGACCTGATCCAGTGGGTTGGCCTTTGGAGGTACCAGGTCAAGCTGCCACCCGAGCACCATGGCTCTCACTAGCATCATTTTTCCCGCGATAAAATTTACCGGTAAACAATGCAGCGCCTTGGTTCCTGCAGTTAGGTCAAAAAAGCGACCGGTTGCCTTGGCGCTATTAAGCATAAACTGCTTTTTGATCTTTATTTTTTTTGGAGGCCCGGTAGATCCTGAAGTATTGACTTCTACATAATCTTTGTCGTTAAGCCAATCAAGCAAAAAATTCCCGGCCTGTCCCTCGTGCGGTTCTCCTTCCTTTATCAGGTTGTAGGCTACAGCCGCAAGCTCCTCGTTGGAGTAATACAGTTTGTTTAGCCTAAATTCGGGATGTGTTTCGGGTAAAGCGAAGGGATTGTGCATAAGATTAATTTAAATTTAACTTACGAGCTTAAAGTTACCAAAACCAATAGATAAATTAAATTTCTTCGGGAAATTTTATGGTTTCGGGTGGATTCACCTTTCCAAAAAGCTTTTTCCCCCAATCTTTCCAACGATAGGTTTTTGCCATAAGAAAAAGGAACAATGGATAAACAATTAAGATAGGTATAACAATTTGCAACCCGCCCTCAGGTTCCGAAACATCTTTTAGAATCGAATTGGTTTGAAACGCGGTCCAGTCGGCAGTAATTAACATGGCTCCAACCAGGTTATTTCCAGCATGAAATCCTAAGGCAAGTTCCATCCCTTCATCCATAAGTGTCATTATTCCCAACATTAATCCGGTGCCAATATAATAGACCATAATGGTGTAGCCCATTTTGTCAACTTCAGGATTCCAAAGATGCAGACCTCCAAAAATAAACGAGGTTACTATAAGCGGAAACCAGCGGTTGCGGGAAAGCACTCCAAGCCCCTGCATCAAATAGCCTCTAAAGAGATACTCTTCGAAACTCGTTTGCAGTGGCACCATTACTATGGCTATAAGCGCCATAATCAGGAAAGGACCAACTTTAAAGTTCCAGATAAAATCTTCGGGACGAAGGTTATAATCAATGACCGTACCTGCAATGGTAAAGACCGCTACCAACCCAAATCCAAAGAAGAAACGCCCCCAATCCATTTTTGTGCGGGAAGTGGTAGCCTCAAGAATTTTCTGGTTGTGCAAAAGGCGTATTACCATAAAGACCGCTAACAATCCAACAGCATAGGACAGCAACAGTAAGAAAAAGGAGAGATTTGATTCTAAAACCCTCATCATTTCACCCGGAGTCATTTTTAAAACCTCATAACCACCTTCAAGAAAAAGGGCAGCCGTAAAAGGCAGCTGGCCAACCGCCGTTCCGGCAATGATGACCAAAATCCCGATGGCATACCGCCACCATTCATGTTTGGCTTTAAAAGCCTGTTGTATATAGTTCATAGGTTAAAATTCCATTCTTGTCCCGGTTTATACCATAACTGCCCTTTTTGAACCTCAAGTGGGGCTTCTATATTGTTGTTATATAAACCTCCTGTGCCCAAGCCCTGAGGCATGGGATTGTTTTTTGTAAAAGTATACTGCGCAATAGCATTTAAACCTACGTTACTTTCAAGAGCGCTGGTGATCCACCAGTCCACATTGAAATCTGCCGCAAGTTCAATCCATTCATCGGTTCCGCGAAAGCCTCCAATAAGACTTGGTTTAAAAATAAGATATTGGGGATTTATCATTTTTAGAAGTTCCCGCTTATTTTGTACAGTCGTAATGCCAATAAGTTCCTCATCAAGTGCAATGGGCAAAGGAGTTTTCTGGCAAAGACCGGACAAAAGCTCAGGTTGCCCCTGTTTTACCGGCTGTTCAATGCTATGCAGTTCTAATTCACTCAATCTTTTTAGCTTTTCCATAGCTTCGGAAGCTGAAAAAGCGCCGTTAGCATCCACTCTTATTTCTATATCCCGGGAAGAAAATTGTTTTCTGATGTATTTGAGCAATTCCATTTCGGTTTCAAAATCGATCGCGCCAATCTTTAGTTTTATACAACTAAAACCTTGCCCGATCTTCTGAATGATCTGCTCTTTCATAAAACTTTCTTCTCCCATCCAGACAAGACCATTAATGGGAATAGCCTCTTTTCCGCGGGTAAATTCCGAAGGAAATAATAAAAACGGTGACTCTGCCTCCAAAGAACGAAATGCCATTTCTACCCCGAATTGAATGCTGGGGAATTCCCGAAGCTCCTCCCATAACAGTTTAGGGCCAAGCTCAATATTCTTGCAGGTCCATTTCAGTTTTTCCTCATAATCGGGGCGGTCGTCAAAACTAAGGGAACGAAGGATTCCGCATTCCCCGATGCCACTTTTTCCATCTTTTTCAAGAATAAGAAACCAGGTCTCTTTTTCGGTTAAAACTCCTCTTGAAGTTCCGCTGGGACGTTTAAAATCGAGAATGTATTTTTTATAGGAGGCTTGCATCAATTGTGATTAAGGGCTGTCAAAAAAGGCATTTTTAGAGCTCAATACTTTCACCGGTTTCCAGTAGCATAAGATCTTTTCCTTTTTCATAGAATTTGCGTTTGGCTTCTTCGTGATCGATCTCAATAAAACCAAAGGTGTCGTAGTGGCACCCCAGGATCTTATCACACTCTACAAAATCGCTTGCGATAATGGCATCTTCAATTCCCATGGTAAAGTTGTCTCCTATGGGTAAAATAGCCAGATCGAGTTTTGTGCTCATGGGAATGAGTTTCATATCCATGGTCACAGCTGTGTCGCCGGCAATATAGATATTCTTGTGCTCCCCTTCGATAACAAAACCTCCCGGTTGTCCACCAAAGCTTCCGTCGGGGAAAGAACTTGAATGAATGGCGTTGACGTATTTGAGATTTCCGAAGTCAAAACTCCAGTTCCCTCCATGATTCATAGGATGCACTTCCAGGCCTTTTGCCTCATAGTGACTGGTGATCTCAAAATTACTAACAATTGTTGCGCCGGTACGTTTTGCGATTCTCTCGGCATCAAGAGTGTGGTCCTGGTGCGCGTGGGTAAGCAAGATATAATCAGCTTTAAGAGCATCTACATCTACTTTTTCCTTGACCTTTTCATTTCCTGTAATAAAAGGATCAACCAACAGGTGAATACCTTTGATCTCTATTAAAAATGTACTGTGTCCGTAATGAGTGATTTTCATAATCTTACTTTTCTACAAATTACAAAAAAACTGCTTGTGTTAAAATTTAAACCTCCGCTTTTACAACACCTGACCGATACTAAAAAGCACAGCCAGTAAAAAGGTGCTTAACGCCAGTTTTTTAAGTTCAGGATCAAGCTGTTCCGGGAATTTATTTTCTAAAACTCTTTTAAGATGCATCAAAAGAGGAATAAAGGCTAACAGGTATAAGAGATCATCTATTCCGGTAAAACTAAGGGCCGAAAATAAAATTATGGTTGTAAAGGATGCCAGTATTAAAAAGTAATGGTATTTTTTTGCTTTGGGTGCCCCCATCTTTACCACCAAAGTGTGTTTTCCTGCTCTTTCATCGGCTATGCGGTCTCTCATGTTATTGAGGTTCAAAACTCCTGCACTCAAAAAACCAATGGTAGAAGCCGGCAAAAATACAGTCCAGTCCCAGTCAAGAGCGTAAAGAAAGTAGCAGCCGTAAACTC
>JBAVJE010000088.1:0-1918 GCA_049687615.1 Salinimicrobium sp.
ATGCCATGTTGGCCAGGGTGGGCGCCCTGTATCATGACATAGGAAAAATGAAAAACCCCACCTTTTTCACAGAGAACCAAACCACTTCGGTTAATTCACATGATGAGCTTTCTCCGCGCGAAAGTGCAGAGATTATCATAGAACACGTAATCAATGGGATTGAGATAGCTAAAAGAAGGAATCTGCCCGACAGGGTGATCGACTTCATTCGAACTCACCATGGAACCACCACAGTTTATTATTTTCTGCAAAAAGAGAAAGAAAGCAATGATGATGTAAATGTCGAGGAATTCCGTTATCCGGGCCCTACACCCTTTAGCAAGGAAACCGCTATTCTCATGATGTGTGACAGTGTTGAGGCTGCCAGTAAAAGTATTAAAGAACCTACAGCCAAAAAGATTGACGAATTTGTCGAAAAGATCATCAATAAACAAATGGAGGAAAGCCAGTTCCTTAATTCAGATATAACTTTTATGGAAATTCAGCTTATCAAGAAAGTTTTGAAACGAAAGCTGAAGAATATTTACCACTTGAGAATAGAATATCCGGAATAACTAGTGAATCTTGACGATCTCAAATGTATTGCCCTCAAAATTTACTTTATCGCCTGCTTTTTTACCTTCCAGCTCTTTATAGATAGGCGCATCTGTTGAAATCGCATAAACTTTGCTGCCATTTTCCACGTCAATCTCTCCTAAAGGTATCGAAATAAAGTAGTAGGTACTGTTTGTCTCCACAACACTGCCGGGTCGTACGACTTCACTGCGATGGGTGTGGTCAAGATTCGCTAGGGTTTCTTTCATGCTTTGCACCCTGTCAAGATAGGCGGCATTCTTTTCGTATTCGGTCAACATTTCACCCTTATTCCCATATTGGTCAAAGTCGGGGTTGAAATTTGCTTCAGAATTTTTTTCGCTTATGGTGTCCAGTTTTCCATTGTATTGATCTATTCGATCGTTTACCATGTCAAGACATTTGTCGAACAATTCTTCTTTATTAATGCTCATTTTTTTGCGTTTTCCATAAAATTAGAGAACGCAGTTTTGATTGAAGAACAATTAGCAAAAGTTTAATAATTCCCCTTTTTTCGAGATGAACTATACAAAATAGAGCGATTCAAAAAGCTGAATATTGCTTTGAATTCTTTCCTTCACCAGGTTCATCATCCTCTTGTTCAAAGCTGAAGAGTCGGTGATATAAGAGCGGTATTCTGCTGTGGTGAACTGGCCAATAATCATCCCTTTGAGGCTGTTACGAAATTTGATATCTTTTTGAATTGCGTTTTCGATGTACAGCAAACGTCTTTCGACATCCAAATCATAAAAGACGTTCTTATGTTTGGAGACGTAATTTCTGAAAGCCTCGACTAAAAGGTCATTTTGTAGTTTGATTACAGGACGAAGTGTTTGGTTTTGAAATTGCTCCTGAGAACTCATTTTTTCTGAAACGATTGCTCCGGGAATCTCAGGGCGTATTTGCAACAGGTGCAGGTCTCGCTGTTCCATAGCTTGAGGTTTTATGTAAGATAGAGATTTTTCCTGCGGAAAAAAGACAAGATCAAGAACATTTGTGAACCGCTTTATGAACAGTCCGCGTTAAATTCCTTCTAATAGTTTTTCAAGCTGAAGCCTTATTTTTACCTTTAAAAAAAGCAGTTTTTTATGATCCTTTCTAAAAATCCTTATACTGGAGAAACCCTTCAGGAGCACAGAGAATTCACTTCAGAAGACATTAATACCACGCTGGAAAAAGCACAGTCTACCTTTAAAAAGTGGAAAAAAACAAATTTTTCTGAGCGCGCGCAATTAATGCTGAAGGCTTCCGAAGAATTGAAGAAGAACAAACGTGAATATGCCGAGACCATGAGCCTTGAAATGGGAAAACCCATCAGTCAGGCCATTGCCGAGGTGGAAAAGTG
>JBAVJE010000089.1:0-9104 GCA_049687615.1 Salinimicrobium sp.
GTCTTTGAAGTGATTAAAGACGGGTGGGTCAAAGCAAAAACCGCCGTAGCGAACAGAAATTATTAAACTCAAATATTCATCAATCATCAAAAATGGCTTTTTTGCCTCTCTTTCCAGGAGGGGCAGAAAGCACAAAATCAAAATTAAAAATCATGAAAAAATTTACTTTAGTATTTGCGGTTTTATTTATGAGCCTGACTGCTTTTCCCGTACAGGCACAGGAGGAGCAGGATAGTGCCCGGGTAAAGATCGAGAGGCTTGAACAGCAAAAAGAGAAAATCATTGCCGAAGAAAAAGAGGCCCTTAAAAAGGAAGTGGAGGCCATAAATTCAAGGCTGGAAAAAAAGGAGATCGACTGGGAAGAGGCTGAAAAATTAAAGTCGGAGACAGCCAAAAAACATGCCCTCAACATTAAAAACAGGGTAGGAATAATTGAAAACCAAATTGCCCTTTTGAAGAGGGAAGAGCATGAAGTGGAATGGGAATGGGATGCTGATGAGGACTATGATAGGGGAGATGATGACGACGAGGATCACTGGAGAAAAAGTCACTACAGCAGGACCATGACTCATTTAGTAGTCGCAGCCGGATTCAACAACGCTATTACAGATAAGCAGGCACTCGATGATTCAGATTTTGAAGCAGGTGGCAGCCGCTTTTTCGAAATAGGATTAGCATGGAAAACCCGTGTTTTTGAGAATTCAAATTGGCTACGTTTTAGATACGGAGTGTCTTTTCAGTTCAACGGGCTCAAGCCGACAAAAAACAGGTACTATGTTGATAACGGTGAATTGAGCGAGTTGGTCGAATATCCGGTGGATTTGGATAAGTCTAAGTTCAGGACAGATAATCTTGTCTTCCCGGTTCACTTTGAGTTTGGCCCCTCGAAAAAAATTGAATCTGACAGGAGCGTGTGGTATTCCACAGCAAATTACTTAAAAATAGGAATTGGTGGATATGCCGGGTTCAATATTGGAGAACGCCAGAAGCTTAAATTCGAGGAGAATGGCGAAAACGTCAAGAAAAAACTGAAAGGAGATTACAACACCAATGATTTTGTCTATGGATTGAGTGGCTATTTAGGTTGGGGAGGAACGGCCCTGTATCTAAAGTATGATCTACAGCCGCTTTTTGATGATCCAAATCCAGAACTTCATAATGTTTCTGTGGGGCTTAAATTTGATATCCTGTAACAGAATTTATTTGAGAACAAGAAGAGAAGGTTTTCCATCATTGGGAAACCTTTTTTGATTTTATGGTTACATTTGTGAAACTTTTCACCTCAAAATTTGATCTCGAAGACCACCATAGACCGCGTTTTTGAAGCCTCTCGCGTAGAGGAGGTATTGGGCGACTTCGTGAACTTAAAGAAGTCGGGCAGTAACTATAAAGGTCTTAGCCCGTTCTCTGATGAGCGCACACCAAGTTTTATGGTGTCGCCGGTAAAGCAGATCTGGAAGGATTTCTCCAGCGGAAAAGGTGGAAATGTCGTGGCTTTTCTCATGGAACACGAGCATTTTACCTATCCCGAAGCCATAAAATACCTGGCGAAAAAATACAATATAGAGGTTGAGGAGACGGAGCAGAGTGATGAACAGAAGCAGCAGGCAGATGAGCGGGAGAGCATGTACCTGGTTTCTGAATTCGCTTCAAAGTACTTTCAGAAAAACCTTTGGAAAACCGAATTAGGGAAAGCGATTGGACTAAGCTATTTCAGGGAACGCGGATTTACCGATGAAACCATTGAAAAATTCGGACTTGGATACAGCCTTGACGAGTGGGAAGCTTTTACTTCAGAAGCAATTAGAAAGGGTTATAAGCTGGAATATCTCGAAAAGACCGGGCTTAGTATCGTAAAAGGAGAGAAGCAGTTTGACAGGTTTAAGGGTAGGGTGATGTTTCCAATCCAGTCGATGTCGGGTCGGGTACTCGGGTTCGGCGGAAGGATACTCACTAATGACAAAAAAGCTGCAAAATACCTCAATAGTCCCGAGAGCGACATTTATCACAAAAGCAAAGTTCTCTACGGGATTTATCACGCGAAACAGGCTATTGCCAAAGAAAATAATTGTTTTTTGGTCGAAGGTTATACAGATGTGATACAGTTCAACCAGTCTGGAATAGAAAATGTTGTCTCCTCTTCGGGAACGGCTTTAACTCCCGAGCAGATTCGGTTGATCAACAGGCTTACCAAAAATATTACTGTTCTTTTTGACAGCGATGCAGCCGGCCAGCGCGCGTCCATTCGCGGAATTGACCTCATTCTGGAGCAGGGAATGAATGTGAAGGTGTGTGCTTTTCCGGAAGGAGAGGATCCGGACAGTTTTGCGAAAAAAAATTCTGAAGAAGCTATAAGGAAATATCTGCAGGAGAACTCGAAAGACTTCATCAACTATAAAGCCTCCCTCTTGATGGAGGAGGCGCAGAACGATCCGGTTAAAAAGGCGTCACTCATTAGGGATATGGTGAGCAGCATCGCAAAGATCCCAGATTCTATTCAGCAGGTAGTGTACGTACAGGAGACTTCCCGCACAATGGATATTTCTGAAGACGTTCTCTTTAGAACTCTGGCGCAGCTCACAGGCGGACAGGAAAGAAAAGTGTCTCCAAAAAAGGCAAAATCTTTTGAGGTTGTTCGTGAAGAAGATGAGAAGCCCCGGAAGAAAGTTGATGAGTTGTATGTGCTGGAGAAAACCATTATCAGCTTGCTGCTGCTTTATGGTCGCATGGAAGAAGAATTTGAAGACCTCGTGCTAAAGACCGATGATAAAGGGGAAATGATTCTGGAACCTGAGGTGCAGAAGGCGAAAGTATATGAAAAGATATTTTTAGACCTGCAGGAGGATGAGGTGGCTTTTGCCAACGAAAATTTTCAAAAGATCTACCAACAGATTATCAACAAGTATAATGAAGAAGGAGATTTTTCTCTGGAGACTTTTATAAATGAAATGTCTGCGGAAAGTTCTTCTGAAGTCACGAATATTCTCATGGAAGAAGAACAGTATGTACTTCATGACTGGGAACGAATGGAGATCTTTGTGAAGGGTAAGAAACAGGAAATAGGTAGGTTGGTAAATGAAACCATCTTGGCGCTTAGACGCTATTTGGTAAATCAAAAGATCAATGAGCTTAACGCCGGCATAAAAGAAGTGCCACCCGAAGAATCGCCGGTTATTCTTCAGGATATCATGGATTATATTGCTCTAAAAAAAGTACTTTCCAGCAAGCTTAACCGGGTTATGTAGTTCTAAGTTGCAGCAGTCGCGACTGGTTGATAAGATCTGCCAGGTTATCTACGCGCAGCTTCTTCAAAAGCCTGGTTTTATAAGTGCTTACGGTCTTTTCATTAATGTCGAGGGCTTCGGCAATATCTTTATTTCTTTTACCTGTGGAAAGCAGGTTCAATACCTCTATTTCGCGGGTAGAAAGTTTCTTATAGCGCGAAACGAGGCTGTTTGATCTTGACGAACCAGAATTGATCCTGTCACTAATCTCCTTATTTAGGTAGATCCCACCTCTTGCCACCTGGCGAACAGCTTCTTGAAGAATATCTGTAGACGCCGTTTTTGAAAGGTAAGCGGCAGCCCCGGCCTTGATGGCATTTAGGGCATACATTTCTTCGGGATGGCAGCTAAGTATAAGAATCTTTGTTCCCGGGTTTTCAGATTTTATGGTTCTTAACGCAGTGATCCCGTTAATCTCCGGAAGATCAATCTCCAGGATAAGGACATCGGGATTTTTATTGCGTAGAGCCTTAAAAAGATCTTTCCCATTAGTCACTTTACCCACGACTTCGTATACTCCTTCACTCTCTAAGAGAGAAGAAATTCCCATCCTCGTAATAGGATGGTGGTCTGCAATTAGAATCCTAGTCATTGTTTGAATTTTAGTACAACGAACTTTACAGGCGGGGGAGGTGTAAAATTCTGATAGTTAGTTATAAACAGTCTATGGGAGGGATTGAAAGGTAATGCCTTATTTCATCTTATAATAATTTTTTCGACCAACGGCTATTATTTCAGATGAACAGGAATCTCGCAAACCGGGATAGGGATCATCTTGTGTTTGTTGGCCCTGTGTCTGGATTTATAGATCTTAAATACCTTTTGTTCTCTTCCGGAAAAATCCTCCTCAGTTTTACCTTGGTCTGCCTGTTTCATCGCCCATTCCAACTCAGGGTAGCTTGCTCCAATTTGTTCTTCATCATTTCGGCTGTCACCAAAAAGTCCATCAGTTGGAGAGGCATCAATAATTTCCTGGTTAATATTGAGTTCTTTTGCTATTTCATAAACTTCAGTCTTAAAAAGATCGGCAATAGGGCTAAGGTCCACTCCGCCGTCACCATATTTGGTATAAAAACCTATTCCAAAATCTTCTACTTTATTTCCTGTTCCTGCTACTAAATAATTGTGCAAGCCAGCAAAATAGTACAGCGTCGTCATCCTCATCCTGGCCCTGGTATTGGCAAGTGCTAATTGCAACTTCGGACTTTCCTCAATAGGAGGGACGGTATCCTTAAAGGTTTCAAAGGTTGGTGTAAGATCCACAAGTGTATTGGTGACATTTGCAAAATTCTTTTTAAGACCCAGGATATGTTTTTGAGCCCTGCTAACTTGATCTGGAGCCTGGTGAATGGGTAGTTCGATACAAAGGGTGCGCATTCCGGTTTTGGCGCATAAGGCCGAAACTACTGCAGAATCGATTCCGCCGCTAATCCCGACCACAAATCCATTCATTCCGGAACTCAATGCATACTCTTTTAACCAATTGACAATATGTGTTACGACTTTTTCAGTTTGCATTAGTTGGGCTTTTTGAGCTGGAAAAACTATATTTGTCAGCAAAAATAACACTTAGGTGCATTTATTGGAAACGGTCTGCGTTAAACCCGTCTTAATTATCTTACATGCCTAGAAACCTGTTGATATTCTTTCTTTTTATTCTGTTTTTTTCCTGTAGTGAGGAGGACAAAAAGGAGGAAGAGATTGCCCAGATCCAGGTGCCTATGGAAATTTCCAGATTTGATCAACGATTTTCCAGAGCAACGGTAGATAGCCTTCCGGCTCTAAAAAGGGATTTTCCGTACCTCTTTCCAAAGCAGTATCCGGATGAGCTTTGGGTAGAAAAAATGCAGGATACGATTCAGCTTCAGCTAAACGCGGCCGTAAAACAGGAATTTCCCCATCTTCAGCAAACAGAATTGGAGCTGGAGAATCTTTTTCAGCATATCAAATACTATTTTGCGCAAACAAAGATCCCGAAGGTGGTCACTTTAACTTCAGAGGTCGATTATCGCAACAAGATAATCTGGGCAGATACGCTGCTGCTGGTTTCTCTTGATACTTACCTGGGACAGGAGCATCCGCTTTATCTGGGAGTGCAGGAATACATCAAAAAGGGCATGAACAAGAGCCAGCTTATTCCCGATGTGGCTACCGCCTTTGGGGAAACAGTAGTTCCAAAGCCGGAATCGCGAAATTTTCTGGCACACATGATCTACTATGGGAAATTGCTCTACCTCCAGGACCTGTTGTTGCCGGCTGCCAGCGATGCGCGAAAAATGGGGTACACCCCTGAAGAAATGCAATGGGCGCAGAAGAATGAAGAGCAAATTTGGAGGTATTTTGTGGAGAACGAATTGTTATTCTCTTCAGATTCTGAACTTTATACCCGATTTTTATATCCTGCCCCATTCTCGAAGTTTTACCTGCAGCTGGACAATGAGGCCCCACCACGACTGGGCCAGTACATTGGCTGGCAAATGCTGCGGAAATACATGGAAAAAACAGAAGCATCTGTACCTGAAATGTTGCAAGCCGATGCGCAAACAATTTTTGAAAAAGCAAACTATAAACCGAAGAAGTAATGTCAATCACTAAGAAATCAAACATAAATATTAATGTAGGATTGGATGAGAATCGTGTTCCTGAAGAACTACATTGGAGCGCTGATGATGGCGGAGTGGAGAACCAGGAGGCAAAAGCCATGATGCTTTCCATGTGGGATGCGGCTCAAAAAGAAACTTTGAAAATCGACCTGTGGACAAAAGACATGCCGCTGGACGATATGAAAATGTTTTTCCATCAAACCCTTGTCACTATGAGTGACACCTTCTACAGGGCTACCCAGGATGATAAAATGAGGGATACCATGAAAGATTTCTGTGATTATTTTGCGGAAAAAATGGAGCTGAAAAAGCAGTAATTCAGTAAAAATTTCCCCACCCGGTCCAAAGGTGGATATTCTTTATCTCTCAAAAAAGGCAAATTTGGAGGCTATTGTTCCGAGAGTTGCTGGTTGATCTCATCAATGTAATCAAGAATCTCGTCACGCCCCATAGCGTTGGAGGAAGAGGAGATGAAATACTGCGGCATTTCCTCCCAGGTTTCCAGCATTTTTTCTTTGTAGTTCTCTATATGGCGCTCCAGGGCCTTGGGTTTAAGCTTATCTGCCTTTGTGAAAATGATTGCAAAAGGAATTTGACGCTCTCCCAGCCACTGCATGAACTCTAAATCAATCGCCTGCGGACTATGCCTGCTATCTATGAGCACAAAAGCCGCTACCAGCTGTTCTCTCCTGTCAAAATAAGCAGTTATAAACTTCTGAAAAGTCTTTTTTGCCGATTTAGAAACGCGCGCGTAACCGTAACCGGGTAAATCGACCAGATGCCACTCGCGGTTGATCAAAAAATGATTGATAAGTTGCGTCTTACCCGGGCGACCCGAGGTTTTTGCAAGATCTTTACGCTCTGTGAGCATGTTGATAAGTGAAGACTTACCTACATTACTGCGGCCTATAAAAGCATATTCAGGAAGTTTGCTCTCCGGGCATTTGGAGACTTCAGAATTACTTATAACGAAATCAGCTGATTTAATTTTCATAACCAGAATTTAGAGGTTCCGGTCTGTGAGCCATTTGAAAAGTATCTCATTGAATACTTCGGGATGCTCCATCATGGCTGCGTGGCCGCATTTCTCGATCCAGAATAAGTCTGCATCGGGAAGTAACCTGTAGAAATCTTCAGCAACTTCCGGCGGGGTGACATTGTCATTTCGTCCCCAGATAATGCAGGTGGGGGTTAGCATCTTTGGAAGGTCTTTCGACATATTGTGCCTTATCGCACTCTTGGCAATAGCTAAAGTTTTAATGAGCTTATTGCGGTCGTTCACGGTCTCGAAAACATCATCAACGATCTCCTGTGTTGCTACTTTTGGATCGTAGAAAACATTTTCGGCCTTCTTTTTAATGTATTCGTAATCTCCCCTTTTTGGATAACTTTCTCCCATGGAGCTTTCGTAGAGGCCCGAGCTTCCGGTGATCACAAGCGCCTTGATGTACTGAGGATATAATTTGGTGCACAATAAAGCGATATGGCCCCCAAGTGAATTCCCAAGGAGAATGACCTGAGAATAACCTTTGTGCTCAATAAATTCCCTGAGATATTTGGCAAAGTTAGCAACGCTGGTTTTAAGTAGCGACAGGCTGTAAAGGGGTAGTTCCAAAAGAACCACCTTGTAGCCGTTCTTTGGGAAAAAATTCAGCACTCCTTCAAAGTTACTCAAACCTCCCATTAGTCCATGAAGAATAATGATGGGGGTACCTTCGCCTTCTTCTACATAGCTAAATTTTCCTTCTTCCCGTAAATTGTTTTTCATTGTTTGCCTTTGCTGTTAGCATCGCAAATATAGCGATTTCACTACAAGTATAAAGATTTTAGACTACAGTCTATATTTCCAGCTCTAATTTCTGTTTTTTTCCCAGAAACCTGAAACCTTAAGCTTGAATTTTTTTTTAACATTTTTTATGTACAACTAAAACTGCTTCAAGTAGTTGGTTTCATGGGAAGTTTCCCCTTCCGGATGGTAAATTTATCAACAATGTGGTAAAAAGTGGTAAAAAGTGGTTTAAATTTCAATATATTTGAATCATAAACTCTCGGGGTGATAAATCTAATTGGAACATACGAATGTAAGGTAGACGCTAAAGGGCGTCTCATGGTTCCTTCGGCTATAAAAAAGCAGCTGGAGCCTGTTCTGCACGAGGGTTTTGTTTTGAAGCGTTCGGTTTTTCATCCCTGTTTGGAGCTGTATCCAATGCAAAAGTGGAATCAACTAATGAAAAGCATGAGTAGCCTCAACAGGTTTGATCCCAAGATCGCAAATTTTATCCGGCAATTTATGGCGGGTGTCAAAATGGTGGAAGTGGACTCGAATGGAAGACTGCTTATTGCCAAAGATTTGATTAGGGTCGCAGAAATTAAAAAAGAAATTGTCCTTACCAGTCCAATTGACATCATTGAGATTTGGGATAAGGATAAGTATGAATCAGCTATTGATACCCCGCAGGAAGATTTTGCGCAACTCGCGCAGGAAGTTATGGCAGGTGTAAATATGAATGGAAATGAATTACCATAACCCTGTTTTGTTGAAGGAAACTGTTGACGGGCTGGATATTAAGCCTGACGGCGTTTATGTGGACGTTACTTTTGGTGGCGGCGGGCATTCGCGCGAGATCCTGAAACGGCTGGGGCCCAATGGGAAGCTTTACGCCTTTGATCAGGATAAAGACGCTTTAGAGAATGCTCTTGATGATGAGCGTTTTCAATTAATCAATGAAAATTTTAGGTTTATCAAGCGCTTTTTGAGATTCTATGGGGTTAGAAAAGTGGACGGTATTCTTGGTGATTTCGGGGTTTCCTCTCACCAGTTTGATGTAGCCGAACGCGGCTTTTCTACCCGGTTTGAGTCAAAACTCGATATGAGGATGAATCAGGACAGTAGCTTGAGCGCTTTTGAAGTAGTGAATAATTACGACGAAAAGGAGGTGCGCGATGTGCTGTCTAATTATGGAGAGCTTAGAAATGCTTCAAAAATTGCCAGAACAATTATTTCTGCAAGAAAAGAAGGGGAGATTGCGACAAGTGAGCGTCTCAAAGAGGTTTTACAGCCCTTCCTTCCTGCAGGAAAAGAACATAAGATCCTGGCTCAGGTTTACCAGGCCATTAGGATAGAAGTGAACCAGGAGATCGAAGCATTAAAAGAATTTTTGCTTCAAACCCCAAAACTTCTTAAACCCGGCGGCAGGCTTAGTCTTATCTCTTATCA
>JBAVJE010000090.1:0-5283 GCA_049687615.1 Salinimicrobium sp.
CAATTGGGCTGCATAAGGAGTATTTTTCTTAGATCCTCTAAAGCCCATTTTACCGGCTGAAGACCATGAAATAACATCACCTTTCTTATTGGTTAAGGAAATAATAATGTTGTTGAAAGAAGCAGTAACATGTGCTTCTCCAATAGACTCAACATTTACCTTACGCTTCTTTTGAGTTGCTTTTGCTTTTGCCATCCTACTTATTATTTAGTTGCTTTCTTCTTGTTGGCAACTGTTTTTCTTCTTCCTTTTCTGGTTCTGGAGTTATTTTTGGTCCTTTGACCTCTAAGTGGAAGTCCGGCTCTGTGACGTATTCCTCTATAACTTCCAATATCCATCAAGCGTTTGATGCTCAACTGGATTTCAGAGCGAAGTTCTCCTTCAATTTTATAATCACCAACTGCCTCACGAATTCTTCCGATCTCGTCATCGTTCCAGTCAGAAACTTTTTTACCTTCTTCTACGTTGGCTTCTTTTAGGATTTCCTGAGCTCTGCTCTTTCCAATTCCGAAGATATAGGTAAGTGCTATAACGCCTCGCTTTTGTTTTGGTATATCAACACCTGCAATTCTAGCCATAACTACCCTTGTCTTTGTTTAAATTTTGGATTCTTTTTGTTAATCACGTAAAGTCTGCCTTTTCTGCGCACAATCTTGCACTCGGCACTTCTTTTTTTAATTGATGCTCTAACCTTCATAGTTATTAGTATCTGTAAGTTATTCGAGCCTTAGATAAATCATAAGGGCTCATTTCTAATTTCACTTTATCCCCAGGCAACAACTTAATATAATGCATTCGCATTTTACCTGAGATATGTGCGGTCACCACATGACCATTTTCTAATTCCACCCGGAACATTGCATTAGACAATGCCTCAATGATCGTTCCGTCTTGCTCTATTGCCGGTTGTTTTGCCATTATGCTACTGCTTTTCTGTTTTTACCGGTTTTCATTAACCCGTCATAATGCCTGTTCAACAAGTAAGAATTCACTTGTTGCATAGTGTCAATTGCAACTCCGACTAAAATCAATAACGAGGTACCACCAAAAAATAACGCCCATCCCTGTTGTACTCCAAGCAGTGAAATGATAATTGCAGGGAACACTGCAATAATCGCCAGGAATATTGAACCCGGAAGGGTGATCTGTGACATAATCCTATCAAGGAATTCAGCAGTTTCGGTTCCTGGACGAATGCCCGGGATAAAACCACCACTCCTTTTAAGGTCATCTGCCATTTTATTGGTAGGTACTGTAATCGCGGTGTAAAAGTACGTAAAAATTATAATTAATAACGCGAACACCAGATTATACCAGAATCCGAAAATATCGCTAAAAGCGGCTGTTACTCCCTGGGCAGTTTCAGACTGTGAAAGTCCTGCAACCGCAGCCGGGATAAACATAATCGCTTGCGCAAAAATGATCGGCATAACTCCTGAAGCATTAAGCTTAAGAGGTATATATTGTCTTGAACCAAAAACGTTTTTCTCGTATCCACCTGAAGCTGTTCTCCTGGCATATTGTACAGGTATCTGCCGTACAGCCATGATGAGCATCACACTACCAAGAATGATAACGAACCAGATCACAAGTTCAATAAGAATCATAATAAGACCACCGTTGGATTCGAAAACTCTCGAAACAAACTCCTGAACAAAAGAAAGAGGTAAACGTGCAATGATACCCACCATAATCAATAAGGAAATACCATTACCAATACCTTTATCGGTAATCTTCTCACCAAGCCACATCGCAAAAATAGTTCCTGTAGCAAGAATGATCACAGAAGAAACCACAAAGGTAACGTTACTGTCTATCAGGAATGCGCTCGAAGGAAGGGTCGCAAAAAGGTTATAAATATAACCCGGTCCCTGTACCAGGGTAATTGCTATGGTCAACCATCTTGTAATTTGATTAATCCTTCTTCTACCGCTTTCTCCCTCTTTTTGAAGTTTTTGAAGATATGGAACCGCGATTCCCATCAACTGCACAACGATAGAAGCAGATATATAGGGCATGATTCCCAATGCAAAGACAGAAGCGTTCGAAAACGCTCCTCCTGTGAATGCATTAAGAAGTCCTAAAAGACCTCCTTCAGTCTGAGTAGATAAATTTGCCAGCTGAGCCGCATCAATCCCTGGAAGCACAACTTGTGCTCCAAAACGATACACCAACAACAAACCAAGTGTCACTAAAATTCTATTTTTTAGCTCCTCGATTTTCCAGATATTCTTTATTGTATTGATGAACTTCATTGCTTATCTATTATAAAGTAACAGCTTCACCACCGGCCGCTTCTATAGCTTGCTTCGCTGAGGCAGTAAATTTATGAACAGATATTTTCAACTTAGCTTTTAATTCTCCTCTACCTAATATCTTAACCAACTCATTTTTGTTTGCCAATCCATTCTCTACTAACACATTCATATCAACAGAATCTTTTACTTTTCCATTGTCCACAAGTGTTTGCAAAGTATCAAGGTTAATTCCCTGATATTCTTTACGGTTTATGTTAGTGAAACCAAACTTAGGCACACGTCTTTGAAGAGGCATTTGCCCACCTTCAAATCCTATTTTTCTAGAGTAACCAGAACGTGATTTCGCACCTTTGTGACCACGGGTGGCAGTACCACCTTTTCCTGATCCTTCACCACGACCAACACGCTTGTTGTTACTTTGAACTGAACCTTTTGCAGGTTTTAAGTTACTTAAATCCATGTGAATTTATTATTTTGTCTCCTCAGAGGAAACCAAGTGTTTAACTTTACTTACCATACCAAGGATGTTTGGCGTATTCTCGTGCTCCACAACTTGTCCAATTCTCCTTAGACCAAGTGCTTCCAAAGTACGTTTTTGGTTCTGAGTGCGCTTAATAGCACTTTTTACCTGAGTTACTTTTATCTTTCCCATTTTCCTTGTTATTAACCTTTAAAAACTTTTTCAAGAGAAATTCCTCGCTGTTTTGCAACAGTCTCAGCACTCCTCAGGTGCAATAGCGCATCAAAAGTAGCCTTCACCACGTTATGTGGGTTTGAAGATCCCTGGTTCTTAGAAAGTACGTCGTGTACTCCCACAGATTCCAATACCGCACGAATAGCACCACCAGCAATAACTCCAGTACCCGGAGCGGCTGGAAGCAACATTACTCTTGCACCACCGTATTTACCTTTTTGCTCGTGTGGAAGTGTTCCTTTATTCAAAGGAATACGAACCAGGTTTTTCTTTGCGTCTTCTACTGCTTTTGAAATAGCATCTGCTACCTCTTTTGATTTTCCTAACCCCTGGCCAACAACACCATTTTCGTCACCTACTACAACGATAGCTGAGAAACCAAATGCTCTACCACCTTTTGTAACTTTAGTAACACGTTGCACACCAACAAGACGATCTTTAAGTTCAAGACCTCCGGGTTTTACAAGTTCTACGTTTTTATAATCCTGATACATATCTTCTAGAATTTAAGTCCTCCTTCGCGAGCACCTTCTGCTAATGATTTTACTCTACCGTGGTACAAATATCCGCTTCGATCAAACGAAATGGTATCAATACCTGCTTTTAAGGCCTTTTCAGCAATAGCTTTTCCAACTAAGGCTGCCTGTTCTTTTTTGTTAACTTCCGAAGAAGCAACATCTTTATCTCTCGAAGAAGCGGCAACTATAGTTTTTCCATCCTCATCATTCACTATCTGAGCATAAATTTCTTTATTGCTACGGAATACTGATAATCTAGGACGTTCTCCAGTACCAATGATATCCTTACGGATTCTCTTCTTGATTTTATTTCTTCTATCTTGTTTTGACAATGCCATAATCTAAACTTATTAAGCTGATTTACCTGCTTTTCTTCTTAATTGTTCTCCTTTGAACTTAATACCTTTTCCTTTGTAAGGTTCCGGTGCACGGAAAGAACGAATCTTAGCAGCTACCTGGCCTACCAATTGCTTGTCATAGGAAGAAAGTTTCACGATTGGGTTTTTACCTTTTTCAGAAACAGTTTCCACTTTAATTTCAGGGGCCAAATCTAAGATAATGTTGTGAGAGTACCCAATTGCAAGATCTAATTTCTGACCTTGATTAGATGCTCTATATCCAACACCAACTAATTCCAGCTCTTTTGTATAGCCGTTAACCACTCCTTCAATCATATTATTGATCAAAGCACGGTAAAGTCCGTGTTTAGCTTTAAGATCTTTTTTATCTGAAGCACGCTCAAAAGTGATCACATTATCTTCGATATTGATATCAATATCCTGGACCTCTTGTTTAAGCTCTCCTAATTTTCCTTTTACCGTAACAATTCCGTCTTTCAGGTCTACTGTGACACCTTCTGGAATTGTAATTGGGCTTTTACCTATTCTTGACATTTCTTTTCGTCTTTAAATATTAGTAAACGTAGCACAATACCTCTCCACCAACTTTTTCCTGTTGTGCCTGCTTTCCTGTCATCACTCCATTAGAGGTAGAAACAATAGCAATACCAAGACCATTTAGAATTCTTGGCAGTTCATTGGCCCCGGCATACTTACGTAAACCAGGTTTACTTATTCTTTGAATCTTTTTGATCACAGACTCTTTAGTAACTTTGTCGTACTTAAGAGCGATTTTGATACTTCCCTGAGCGGTAGAATCATCAAATTTGTAACTCAGGACATATCCCTGATCAAATAAAATTTTAGTAATCTCCTTCTTAAGATTAGAAGCCGGGATCTCCACCACTCTGTGATTGGCAGCTACCGCGTTTCTAATTCTTGTTAAGTAATCTGCAATAGGATCTGTATTCATCTATTTTGATTTGCGGAAGTGGTTTTCCTCGACATATACCGGGAACCTTCCTCCAATTTATAATTCTACCAACTAGCTTTTTTAACTCCTGGAATTAATCCGTTGTTTGCCATTTCCCTGAAAGTAACACGTGAAATACCAAATTGTCTCATGTACCCTTTTGGTCTTCCTGTTAATTTACAGCGATTGTGCAAACGAACTGGAGAGGCATTTTTTGGTAGTTTTTGTAAGCCTTCAAAATCCCCAGCTTCTTTCAAAGCTTTACGTTTTTCAGCATATTTCTCAACCAATTTTTGTCTCTTCACCTCGCGGGCTTTCATTGATTCTTTAGCCATAATTAATTCTTTTTAAAAGGTAATCCTAGTTCAGTTAACAACGATTTTGCTTCTTTATCGGTATTTGCAGAGGTGACAAAGGTAATATCCATACCATTAATTCGATTCACCTTATCAATATCGATTTCAGGAAAAATAATCTGCTCGGTAACTCCGAGGTTATAATT
>JBAVJE010000091.1:0-2805 GCA_049687615.1 Salinimicrobium sp.
AGCTTGAGAATAGCAAATCTTATAATGAGCCGTCCCGCCCGCTGCATCCAAAACTTGCTGCCCTTATAGCAGATTTCATCCAAGATCTCAAATGATGTACAAAATCGTATTTTCAGATATTGACGGGACTCTTTTGAACAAAGACCGCCTACTATCCCCACTAACAAAAGAAGTTTTTCAAAAGCTTCAGGAGCAGGTTCCGGTAGTATTGATCTCTTCCAGGATGCCGCAGGCCATGCGTCACCTGCAAGAAGAACTCCACATCAGCCGGCAACCACTCATCTGTTATAATGGCGGACTCATCCTCATTGACGGAAAAGAGATTAGTTCAACCGAAATTCCCCTCGATACTTTAAAAAAACTTAACAGCTTCAACGAAGAGTTCGATGTGCATTTAAGTCTATATCATTCCGAAGAATGGTATGTGCCGCAAATGGACCACTGGGCAAAACGTGAAGAAAACAACACTCAGGTTACTCCCGAAGTTCTTTCCGCAGAAGAAGTCATCAAAAAATGGGAAAAGGAAAATAAGTCTGCGCACAAAATCATGTGTATGGGAGATGAAGAAAAAATTGACCACATTGTAGCTTTCTTATCAAAAGAATATAAGGACGAACTGCATCTCTACCGCTCAAAACCCACTTATCTCGAGATAGCCAACAAAAAGGTCTCTAAACTAACCGCAATAAATATACTTCTAAAGCAGCATTTTAAACTACCCATTGAGAAAGCGATCGCTTTTGGCGACAATCACAATGATCATGAAATGATAAGCGCTGTGGGAATGGGAGTCGCGGTAGAAAATGCAAAACCCGAAATCCTTGAAATAGCAAAGGAAGTCACTCAAGCCGGTCATGAAGACGGGGTAGCAAAAAGTCTGCAAAAACTTTTTGGCCTTTCATAGCCCAACAGAAGCTTTAAGATTTTCTTAAAAAATTGTACTTTGGCGGCCATACAAAATTAGCTATGGAGAACCCCCCGATTTTTACTAATGATGCCATCGTGCTTGGACTTTTAATGATGGCCCTTGGTTTTGTTTTTTTAACCTCTTCTAAAAAGACCGGATTTTGGTATAAATTCTATAAAGTAGTACCCGCTTTATTGATGTGCTATCTTATCCCGGCCATTTTGAATTCGCTGAATATCATTTCAGATGAGACCTCTCAACTGTACTTTATTGCCAGTCGTTACCTGTTGCCGGCATCCCTCGTACTAATGACGTTGAGTATTGACCTCAAGGCAATTTTTAATCTGGGTCCCAAAGCTTTGATCATGTTTTTTACAGGGACCATCGGAATAATTATAGGCGGACCCTTAGCTATACTTCTAATTTCTTTCTTTTCTCCCGAAACTGTAGGCGGGGTTGGCCCAGATGCCGTTTGGCGTGGCCTTGCGACTCTCGCCGGAAGTTGGATAGGTGGAGGCGCCAACCAGGCAGCCATGTTGGAAATCTTCGAGTATAACCCCGATCTTTACGGAGGAATGGTATTGGTTGATATCGTAGTTGCTAATTTATGGATGGCGATCATTCTTATGGGTATAGGGAAATCGGAAAGAATCGATAATTGGCTACAGGCAGATACTTCGGCTATTACGACCCTTAAACATAAGGTTATAGCTTATGCCGAAAGTGTTACCAGGAATCCCTCTCTGGCAGATCTCATGATCATGCTGGCAATTGCCTTTGGGGCAGTGGGAATAGCGCATTGGGGAGCAGATGGGCTATCAGAACTGCTTACCTCCAACTTTGATGTTTTCAACGACAATAAATCGGCATTATCTTCATTTGCATCGTCTTTCTTCTGGATGATCACTATTGCTACTGCTTTAGGTATTATCCTTTCCTTCACAAAAGCTAAGGAATATGAGGGCGCAGGAGCCAGCAAGATAGGAAGTGTGTTCATTTACTTTCTGGTAGCAACAATTGGTATGAAAATGGACCTCACAATGGTATTTGACAATCCCGGTTTAATAGCTATAGGTTTAGTATGGATGACCATTCATGCCGGGCTGCTTATCCTTGTTGCCAAGTTAGTCAAGGCGCCTTACTTCTTCCTCGCTGTGGGTAGTCAAGCCAACGTGGGAGGAGCGGCATCTGCTCCTGTGGTGGCAGCAGCCTTTCACCCCTCACTCGCCACTGTTGGTGTGCTTCTGGCCGTGTTTGGTTATGTGGTGGGGACTTATGGTGCCATTCTAAGTACAATTCTTATGCAAATGGCCTCGGCAGGATAGGCTGGAAGGATTTTTTTTCTAATCTTTGTTCGCAATTTATTTAAAATAATTCATGAAAAAATTCGGATTCGTATTAATGGCCCTGCTCATCCTGGCAGCTTGCTCAAATGAAGAAAAGAACCTTACAATCAACGGCAGGGTTCAGGGGCTTAAAAAAGGAACGCTTTATCTTCAAAAGATAGAGGACACCGCTCTTGTAAATATTGACTCGGTAAAGGTGAATGGGGATGAAAATTTCAACTTTGAGACCTTTATTGAAAGTCCGCAGGTTTTGTATCTCTACCTCAATAAAGTTGACAATAATAAATACGATGACCGCGTTCTTTTTTTTGCTGAACCCGGTGAAATGACGGTTAGTACTACTTTAAGGAATTTTGAAACCGATGTAATTGTCGAAGGCTCTGAAAATCAAAAAAAGCTGGTGCAATACCAGGATATGATGAAGCAGTTTAACCAAAAAAACCTGGACCTTATCAAGAAAAATCTGGAAGCTCAGCAAAATGAGGATCAGGCATCTATTGATTCAACTACGAGCGCGTATGATAATCTTTTAAAAAGACGCTACCTCTACAC
>JBAVJE010000092.1:0-2308 GCA_049687615.1 Salinimicrobium sp.
AATTAGTTCGTCAAGTAGGAGTGACATTCTATTGTAGTATTTTGGATTCGTCTGGGATTCCTCAATTATTACTTTTCGAACGTTATTCTCTATAGTTTCAGCAACCGCTTCCTTTTGTTTCTTTCCCTGATATTCTTCCTCTGGTTCACTCAGCTTCACGATCAAATCTACAAGAGACCGATTCTCAAAATCAGATAATTTCTTACTGCTATGCGCATCCAGGTACATGTCCATTAGCTGTCGCATTCCCGGCTCGAACTTTTTGAAATCTACCTGCTCTCCACTTGCCAGTTTGATCGTATCCCGAACAGCTGTGTAGTATTTCACCTCTTCTTTGATGCTATGAGCTTCAGCTTCTGAAAAACCGGCTTTATGCATCTCATTAGCAAGGTTTGCATAAGCACGAATTAAACTCACCGTGGCCTTATAAAGACTTAATCGTTTCTGTTCGTTTTCCTGTAGTTCGTTCTTATTCTCAGTATTTCCACAGAAGTACCTGATGAAAGAAGGTTCATCCTTTGGATGCACCGGCTCACAAATAGCTCTAACCTTTTCCAGGGCGGTTTCCAGCCTTTCCTTTCCTTCTTCATAGCGGTCTTTCAGCAATCCTTTTACATCCTCCTGGTCATATTGGTCAAAGGCTCCCGAAGTATAGTCTGAAATTGAATTTTTCAGACTTTCGAAAAGATCTTTATAATCTATGATATAACCGTATTCCTTATCATCAGTATCAACCCGGTTTACCCTACAGATCGCCTGAAACAAACCGTGATCCTGCATTTTCTTATCGATGTAGAGATAAGTAGCCGAAGGTGCATCAAATCCTGTGAGAAGTTTATCTACAACAATAAGGAGCTTCATTTTTGCCGGTTCATTCTTGAACTTGGCTTTCACCTCAGTTTCGAAGTCCTCTGTAGATTTTCCCTGGAGCATTCTGGTATAAACCTCATATTTCTCCAGGTTATCAGTCATGCCTTCTCCCGTCTCTTCGCCTTTGATGTCACTGTGATGCGGTTCATAAGAAGTTATTATAGCGCATTCTTTAAATCCTGCCTGCTGAAATAGTTCATAGTATTTACAGGCCTGATAGATACTTCCTGAAACCAACATGGCATTACCCTCCCCACTGGACAATCTGGGTTTTATCTTGAAGTCCTTTATGATGTCAAAAACTATCTTTTGAAGCCTTGATTTAGATCCCAGTACTTTTTGCATGGTTCCCCACCTTTGCTTTAGCTGAGTTTTAGCTACATCTGTAAGACCTTTTGTTTCTGCTTCAAACCAGTCGTCTATACTTCGTTGATCAGTTATAAATTGTTCAACATCCCGGGCCTCATAAAGTAAATCGAGCACCACCCCGTCTTCTACTGCTTCATCAAATTTATAGGGATCGCCAACATATGGACCAAAGACTTCAATACTTTTCTGCTTATCTTTTTTTAGAAGTGGTGTTCCCGTAAATCCAAAGAACAGAGCATCTGGTAGAATAGTCTTCATTGCTTCATGAAGCTTTCCTGACTGTGTCCTGTGACATTCATCTACAAAAACGAAAATGTCTCCCTTCGGATTAAAGTCACTGCTTAGATTCTTTTTTACTTCTTCTATATAAGAATCGTAGTCGCCTTCCTCAGAGTTCCTTCCAAATTTATGCACCAGGCTACAGATCAACCAGGGGGAATGGCTGTTAAGAGTGGTAATAAGATCTTTACCGCTTTTTGTACGGTAAATATTTTCATCTACCCCTATGAATAATTTTTCAATCTGGTCATCTAACTCCTCACGGTCGGTAATGATAAGCACCCGACTGTTCTCAATGTTTTCTCGTATCCATTTGGTAAGCCAGACCATCGTCAAACTTTTGCCACTTCCCTGGGTATGCCAGAAAATACCACCTTCTCTTTGAGCAATTTTTTCCTGCCCCGCTTTGATTCCGAAATATTGATTTGGCCTACAAAGCTTCTTAACACCCTTGTCAAAAACCACAAAATCATGGATGATCTCCAGCAATTTATCCTTTTGAAAAAGAAGAAAGAGGTCTCGATCTATGGTATAATCAAACTGTTTTTCACAGTCTTCCTTCCATTTTAAATAATACTTTTCTGAAGTTTCAATAGTTCCATATTGCAAACCCTGGGTATCATTTCCCGCTAATACCAACTGCATGGTGGTAAAGAACTTTGGAATGAATTCATATTTCTGATTATCCAGGTTTTGCCGAATTCCAAACTCCAGTCCTTTTCGACTGCTCTTTAATTCCAGGACACCTAATGCAATTCCATTGACATAGATAACGACGTCGGGTCGTTTG
>JBAVJE010000093.1:0-9364 GCA_049687615.1 Salinimicrobium sp.
GCATCATCAGGGTTTCTAATTCTAATATTGCCTGCACTTACTTTAATACAATTTTCCTGGGCGACCAACTTTCCGAAGAAGAGGCAGAGCAAATCCTGTCTCATGAATTAGTTCACGTAAAACAGAAGCACAGCCTGGACCTGGTTTATTTTGAGGTTCAAAAGATCCTTTTCTGGTTCAATCCGCTAATTTATATCTACCAATCCCGCCTGTCGGTGCTGCATGAATATATTGCTGACGCCGGAGTAGTCAAAAAGGTGGAAAAACAAAGGTATTTTCAGCAGTTGCTCAATGCTGCCTTTGATTCTCGTGACATCTCTTTCATTAACCAATTTTATAATAAATCTATAATTAAAAAACGTATAATTATGCTACAAAGAAATAGATCAAGAACCGTTTCAAAATTAAAATATCTCATTCTGTTTCCAATGATGTTGCTTATGCTCATCTATGTTTCAGGCACGGAGGTGATGGCGCAGGAGAAACAAAATCCGCATGAAACGATTCAGAAGTCGGTGACGAATGTACCTTTTGCTGTTGTTGAAGAAGTGCCGGTTTATCCTGGTTGTGAAAACCTCGAAATAAGGCAGGAAAAAATGGAGTGTTTCTCAAAGAACATCACAAATTTTGTAAATACTAACTTTGATACAGACCTTGGTAAAAAGCTCGGGCTCAAGGGGCTAAATCGCGTGTATGTCAGGTTTAAAATTTCTGCATCGGGAGAAATTGAGGATGTAGAATCGCGGGCTTCTCATCCTGCTTTGGGAGAAGAAGCCGAACGTGTCATCAAATTACTTCCAAAGATGCAACCGGGAAAGAACAGGGGTGAAAAGGTTGCTGTAATGTATGCTCTGCCTATTAACTTTATGGTGCCGGAGCCTGATGAAGAAGAGCAAAAAAAAGATTAGCCTAAGAAAGCTTGAAAAATCATTTTATAGAGATATTGAGGTCGAAGCTTAGCTTCGGCCTTTTTTACCGGCTTCATCTTCTTGAGATTAGTCCCAATTTCACTATTTTTGAAGACCGTACCCTCAGTTTTCATCTGCATGAAAAGACTTTTACTCGTTATTTCTATTTTCTCCCTCTTTGCCTGCGACAGGTTTGAGACCAAAAAAATTACTTCAGAAGAAATTCTGCAGGAGGAAACACGTGAACTAAATTGGCATGAAGTAGACCAGTATCCGGCGTTCGGGGAATGCCGGGAGATCATGGAAGAAGATGCCGCAAAGGCCTGTTTCGGAAATAAAGTTGCAGAATATTTTTACGCCCGCCTGGAGAAAAAGCAACCGGTGGTTACACGGGAGCTCAATGATACGCTCTATCTTTACCTCAAGATTTCTGAAAAAGGCATTCCGGCCATAGATTCCATGGAAATAGATTCCGCTGTTGTGCGCCAGCTGCCCAGGATCAAGACCTGGCTAAGGGAAAGTGTAGATTCGCTTCCAAAAATTTATCCCGCTACTAAACGCGGCATTCCGGTAATGACCACTTTTAAAATGCCTATTGTTATAAAAGCTGAGTAGTTACAGGTTGTATTTTAGGCCCACCGTAAAATCTAGTGGAAAAGAGCCGTTTCCGTCAAGCACGATCGCAAAAAAGTCATTATAGCTAAGGCTGATAAAGCTGTTGTCGGTAATTCTTATGTCGCTGCCAATTCCGAAGCTGAAAGGCGCGGTAAAACTGAAGCCGCTGTCATCTTTGATGGCGACAAGCTCGCCACTGTCATCCCTTATCTTAATCTTGTCTTCAGAATAAAGAAAAGTCGCGAGTTCGGTGTCAATATGAAGATCCCATCCATTAAAATACAAGGCCTTGAACCTGTAATTGATGGAGATCTGCGTAGAGCTGTAGCGGTATTCTTCCCTTTTAAAGGATTGTCTTAGCTGAAGAAAAGCCGCATGCCGCGGCGCGAGGTTAGGATCGTAAAACTCGTATTCAATACCTACAACAGGGGTGAGAACATTATCGGGGTTTTCGGTGTATTTGTTGTTGGAAAGCCCTACAAATAGGCCGATCCTTTTTTTTATGTTGGAAGTCGCCTCATTAAATTCATAATCTTCCTGCACCAGGGCGTTATAGGAATTGACAAAATGTTTTAGGCTGTAAAGAAAAAATTTAACCTCGTCTGTCTTTATACCGGTGTCTGATGTCATTTTTGAAAGCTGCTCCTTAAACTGCAGTTTCCCGTCAATCAAAGTGTCCTTGAGTTCAACCAGCTGGTTTTGTTTTTGCACAAAATACCTGTAATTCATATCCTCGAGATTCCAGAACAGGCTAAGCTTCCCTCTTACCTCGCGTTGTAGTTGCACGGTATCATTTTCAATAATGTAGATTTCCTGTGCTGCCATTTTGGTAGCAAAACACAGCAGGAGCGTGAAAAAAAAGAGTCTTGGTTTCTGCATTTTCGGATGCCTGAGGAAAATTAAAGATAATAAAATAATTTGTGGAGCCTCTATTTTTTAAAACGCCTGTCTTTCCAGGTATAACCTCCAAAAAGTGATCTCAGGGCCACATAACTGCTAAAGATTGGATAAAGGGCACTGGCCCAAAAGTAGTTTTTCAGGATGTTTTCGTTTTCGAAGAATCCGGCGCAGCTATAGATGAGAATAAAGTCAATATTAAACTTCAGTAAAAACAGAAAAAGGAATACTCCTGCCGGGAAAAGTTTGAAAACCACAGCCAAAAAGGTCAAAACCAGTGAGAGGTTCATCAAAAGCACCAGCAGACCCAGTGATTTTCCAAAAGTTCCTTTTGTGGCCGACATTTTTCCTGCCCATCGCAGTCTTTGCTGTACCAGCCTCTTAAGATCTGGTTGTGCCTGGGTGAGAACAACGGCATCTTTTTGCTTCAAAAAGGCGGTTTTATATCCTTTTTCTTCAAATTTTTCCAGCAAGAACAGGTCATCACCACTGGAAATAGTATCATTGCCTTCAAAACCTTTGACCTCATCAAAAGCGGCCCTTTCATAGCAAAGGTTGGCAGCGTTACACATAAAAGCTTGATTTACGCCAAACCCGCCCATAGTCGCCATTTGCAGACTAAGAAAATCGATTTCCTGAAAGAGTTCCAAAAATGACCTTTTTGAGCCCTCAGTTTTCCCGATCATTACCGGTCCCGCAAGCAGTTTTGCACCAGTCACCGCAAGTATTGAATTGAAATTCTGCAGCCATTTCTGGGGCAAAATACAATCGGCATCTGTGGTAACCACAAATTCATTACGAGAGGCTTTGATAGCAGTGGTGACCGCGTCTTTTTTAGGACTGCCGGTCCTGCGCTCGTTTTGCAGCAGCTTTATGTGGAGGCCTTTTTCAGAATCGATAAATTGCCTGCATATTTCTTCGGAAGCATCTTCGGAAGCATCGTTTACCAGCAAAACCTCAAAAAATTCCTTTGGGTAATGCAAATTCCGAAGGGAGTTAAACAGCTTCGGCAGATTTTCGGCTTCATTTCGCAGCGGAATGATCACCGAAAAAGTGGTTTTTGGAGGAGAATTATTTCCGGAGTTTTGCTTTAATTGATGAAAACCGTAGAGCAGGTATAATAAAGTGCCAATGTATAAAAAGCTGAGAATGCTTAGAAAGGTCATCATGGGGTGGCGTGTTTGGCCTTTTTATATTTGAGCACGTAATAACTTCCCGCAAGACCGGGCAGGCCAAAATTAAGTATCCATACCGTAAGCACCACGGTAAGCACGATGATTTGAGAGACGTTTAAAAATCCAAAAACCCATACCGCGAAACCACCTTTTATAAGGGCATCAAAGATGATCATGGTAGGAATGACCGATGCCAGAATGTAGGTGCTAAAAATAGCCGCGATTAACAGCGGGTAGGATACATCAACCTGGAACACGAGCAGCAAAAAATAAAACTGATGGGTGAAGATCAAAAATCTTGCACAGGAGAAGAGCAGCGTTCTCATCCGCACATTTTTTGGTACATTTCTAAAAGAATCTTCGAGGCGTTGTATGGAAAATCCCTTCAGGCGTATTTTAAATTTTTTCATAATCCAGTAAGTCGCGAATGGAGCAAGTAAAAGTCCGCCCACAATAAGCACATTAACGACCGGAAGGGGCAGGTCAAGGCTGGTGATGAGATAGAATAAACCGGCAATTCCGAAGAAATAGGTAGCGAACAGCTGGGCCATATTTCCCAAAAAGTTGAGAAAAATGATCTTTCTCCAGGCGGTTCTGGAATAGTACAGGCATTTCGCGCCATATTCTCCAATGCGGCTGGGCGTGAAAATAGCTGCTGTGAACGAAGAAAGGCTTTCCCGTGTAGTTCTCTTTAGGGAATTTTCCCGAACCGTGCTGCTCAAACTCTGCCATTTAAGGATCTCAAAATACCAGTTCGCGATGGTGAAGAGCAGCAATACCACCACATTAGTAACCGAAAAAACGCGGTATTGGAAAAGGATCTCCAGGAACCTGTCCAGGCTCATATTTTCATCTGAAGTAATTTTGTACCAGATAAAATAGACAGCCGCGGTAATCACCAGGATCTTAAGAACTAGTGAGAAGAATTGATTAGCTTTGTGCGAGGTGATCCGCATAGGTTTCTATAAGGAGGAAATAAGTCCTTTTTTTTGAAAAACCTTGTAAAATTAGGGTTTCTCTGCAATAATACGAAGCTTTTGAATACCGAAAAAATCATTTTAGGCATTGATCCGGGAACTACCATCATGGGTTTTGGCCTTATTAAGGTGATCAACAAGAAGATGACTTTCCTGCAGCTCAATGAACTTTCGCTGCAAAAATATGACGATCCATATATTAAGTTGAAGCTCATCTTTGAGCGAACCATTGAACTCATAGATACCTGGAACCCCGATGAGATCGCTATTGAAGCGCCATTTTTCGGGAAGAATGTGCAGTCCATGCTCAAGTTAGGAAGGGCACAGGGGGTGGCCATGGCCGCAGGATTGAGCAGGGAAGTGCCGGTGACCGAGTACTCTCCAAAAAAGATAAAAATGGCCATCACCGGGAATGGAAACGCCAGTAAAGAGCAGGTCGCCCGAATGCTGCAAAGTTTGCTGGGCCTTAAAGAACTTCCGAAGAACCTGGATGCAACAGATGGCTTGGCGGCAGCAGTTTGCCACTTCTATAACTCCGGAAGGGTGGAAGTTGGAAAAAGTTATACCGGCTGGGCAGCTTTTGTGAAGCAAAATCCGGGGAAAATCAAATAACAATGATCAAATATCAATGATCAATGAACATCATATTTCTATAAACAGTAATTATCATTAACTAATAAATAACTGCAGAACTATGGAAAAAAAAGTTAATGTTCTGGATGATAAATCATTTGAATTTGCGGTAAAGACCGTAAGACTTTACAAAAAGATTATAAAGGAGGAAAGGGAATATGTGCTGCCAAAACAGTTTTTGAGATCGGGAACGTCGATTGGAGCGAATGTGGCTGAGGCAAATGGTGCAATTTCGACAGCTGATTTTTCTTCTAAAATTTCCATTGCCTATAAAGAAAGTTTGGAATCGAAATTTTGGTTAAGGCTTTTTGAAGCTACAGATTATATAGACACTAAAGAATTTGAGGAGTTATTTGGTAAAGCAGATGAACTTTCGAAGATCATGTTCACGATCTTGAAAAAAACCAGAATGAACAAATAATTTTCTTATGTGTTGTTATTTTTTCTGATAATTGATCATTGCTAATTGTTTACTGAAGAATGTACATTCATATTCCTTTTTGCAAACAGGCCTGTCATTACTGTGACTTTCACTTCTCTACTTCGGTGAAGAAGAAGCCGGCCATGGTAGACGCCATTCTGCGGGAATTGGAATTGCGTAAAGACGAAATAGAGGGGCCGGTAGAAACCATCTACTTTGGAGGTGGAACTCCTTCTTTGCTTTCTTCTGAAGAACTGGACCGGATTTTAAAAGGGATTCATCAAAATTATTCGGTGGCCGGGGATGCAGAGGTCACCCTGGAAGCAAATCCCGATGATCTTTCAGAAGAAAAGATCAAAATGCTGGCCGCCTCTCCAGTTAACAGGTTGAGTATTGGAGTGCAGTCTTTCTTTGAAGCAGATCTCAAGCTAATGAATCGCGCCCACAATGAAAAGGAGGCTCTGGAATCTATCAAAACAGCAAAACAATATTTTGAAAATATTTCAATAGATCTCATCTATGGGATTCCCGGCATGAGCAGGGAACGCTGGCTGAAGAATCTAGATACCGCACTTAAACTTGAAGTGCCGCACATTTCCAGTTATGCCCTTACCGTGGAACCGCGAACAGCACTTAAGAAAATGATTGAAACCGGTAAAATTGCACCTGTAGAAGATCAAGCCGCCAAAGAGCATTATGAGTTAATGATTTCTATTCTTGACAAGGCCGGATTTGAGAATTATGAGTTTTCTAACTTTGGAAAGCCCGGCTATTTTTCCCGTAACAACACCGCCTACTGGTTTGGAAAGCCTTACCTGGGAATTGGTCCTTCGGCACATTCGTTTGACGGTAACAGTAGGAAGTGGAATGTGAGCAACAACAGCCTTTATATCAAGGCCCTTCAAAAAGGGGAAATTCCGGGGGAAATTGAGAAACTAAGCACTATTGATCGTTACAACGAATATATTATGACGCGGCTACGCACCAAATGGGGAATTTCACTTTCCGCAGTTCAGGAAAAATTTGGGAAGGATTTTCTGGAATATCTGTTACAGGAGTCGAAACCGCTTTTGGAAAAAGGATTATTGGAGCTCGAAGGAGAAGTTATAAAGGTCTCAAAAAAGGGAAAATTCCTGTCTGATGGAATTGCGGCAGATCTTTTTAGGGTGGAGGATGAATAGAATTCGGGAAAAATCCATCTTCAGAATATAAGGGAAAGCGAAAAAAGGTCCTATTTTCACGACGGATCTTCCATAGCAAAAACAGGACATAAATGCTGGCAACAATACATCACCAAAACACAGACTACCAGATTGATCTTTTAAAACCCCTGGACATTTCTTTGAGCCTGCGCGGTGACGACAAAAATCCGTTGGCATGGTACCTGAAACCGCCAAAAATAGAGGCTGTAAAAGAAGGAAACTGGGTGGCAAAAGTGAGTAGTGGCGCTTCGGTGAATTTTAAAAATGTAAGTTTTAATCCGCATGGGCATACCACGCATACTGAGTGTGTTGGTCATATCACTTCAGAATTTCACGGAATCAACGAATGTCTAAAAACCTTCTTTTTTAAAGCCAGGGTGATTTCCGTAGAACCACAGCAAAAAGGAGCCGATGAAGTGATCACCAGGGAGCGGCTTCAGGATTTACTAATTCCGGGTGAAGCCGAAGCTTTGGTGATTCGTACGCTTCCAAATTCCATTGCCAAACGAAGCAGGCATTATTCACATACCAATTGGCCCTACCTGGAGGAATCTGCGGCGGTGTACATCAGGGAGTGCGGGATCGAACATTTGCTTATTGATCTACCTTCTGTAGATAAAGAAAAGGATGAAGGAAAACTGCTCGCCCACAGGGCTTTCTGGAATTATCCGAAAAATACGCGCTTTGAAGCTACTATAACTGAGCTCGTATATGTGCCGGCGAAGATCGCCGATGGACATTATTTTCTGAATCTGCAACCCGCCTCTTTTGAAAATGACGCCGCGCCTTCTAAACCTGTACTTTACAAAATAGATTCAAAGTAAATTTCATTGGGAAACCGAAGCGTTTCCAACGACAGAGACCTGGTGTAGTTAGTTAAACTTCTTCCTATCTTTGCGAAAATTCCGGTAGTAATGAATGTGGAGTCTTTTAGAGCTTATTGCCTCTCAAAAAAAGGGATTACAGAAGAATTTCCTTTTGACGATGTCACTTTGGTCTTCAAAGTAATGGGCAAGATGTTTGCGCTTTGCGGGTTGGAAAACCTTCCCTTCCAAATTGCCCTAAAATGCGATCCTGAGCGCGCAATTGCGCTACGGGAGGAATATGACGGGCGTATTACCGAAGCCTGGCATATGAGCAAAAAGCACTGGAACTCTGTTCAACCTGAAACTCTGCCTACAAAACTTGTCGAGCAGCTTATAGATCATTCTTATGAACTGGTGGTTTCGGGCCTTACAAAAAAACAGCAGCAGGAGCTGCAAAATCTATAAATTCTGCAATGAAAGAGCCTCATGATTTTTATAGAACCCAAATTGTCAAGTACAAATCTGAGTTAAAGAAAGCCTCGCAAAAATTAGTGTTCTCGAGCCTTTTACGGTTGCTGGTCTTCCTTCTAATGGCTTTTCTCGTCTATTATTTCTTCGGAAATCTTAGCGCTATTGTTGCTGTACTCCTGGTAGGAATTACCATCTTCGTCTTTCTGGTGTCGAGACATTCAGATCTAAAATACGAGCGTGACAAGTATGGAGAGCTTATCAAAATTAACGAAAAAGAACTGCGGGTGCTTGAGCGCAATTTCCAGAATTTGCCTACAGGTGTAGAGTTTGACGATCCATTACATGCTTTTGCTCAGGATATAGATCTTTTTGGAAAAGGTTCTTTTTTTCAATATCTCAACAGGACGACTCTTTTAGAAGGGAAACGAAAGCTGGCCTCGCTACTGCTTTCCAATGACATTCACGATATCGTGCAGAAACAGAAGGCGGTCAAAGAACTGGCAGGAAAAGCCGACTGGCGACAGAATTTTTCGGCTCTTGCCTCTTTGGTGAAAACTGAAACCCGCACGGGAAGCATTCTCAACTGGCTAAGCGGCTACAGGCATTTCGTGCCAAAAATGATGAAATGGCTGCCTGCGGTTTTTTCGGTTATTTCAGTAGTCGTTATTAGCGCGTTTTTTCTGGATTACATCGGGGGGATTGAATTGACCCTATGGTTCATTGTGGGGCTTTTTATCACAGGAATTTTTCTGAAGAAAATCAATCTGCTTTCTTCCAGTGTTAGCAAGGTGCAGGATACTTTTCACCAGTACCATCAATTGCTGGATTTGATAGAAGTCACAGATTTTTCCGCAGAAATGCTACGTGAAAGAAAGCAGCAGGTGCATTCTGAAACGAAAAAGGCGTCACAAATCCTGAAAGAATTTTCGAAAGCTATTGATGCCCTGGATCAGCGCAACAACATGATTTTTGGAATATTAGGAAATGGGTTTTTACTGTGGGACCTGCGGCAGTCATACAGGCTTGAAAAATGGATCGGGGAACATGCTGAAGATGTCGAAAGCTGGTTCAGGGTGATTGAATTTCTGGATGCATATAATTCCTTCGGAAATTTTGCATTTAACCATCCGGACTATGCTTTCCCGCAAATCAATCAGGATTCCCACGTAACCAAGGCGGTAAAACTGGCACATCCGCTGCTGGATCCGCAGAAGAGGGTGGCCAACGATTTTACTATTCAAAAAGAGCAATTTTTCATC
>JBAVJE010000094.1:0-25975 GCA_049687615.1 Salinimicrobium sp.
ACCATAGCATTTTAGGATTTGACCCCTGCGAGCTCGTTGGTCGCAATGCCTTCAGGTTTATTCATTGTGAAGATTGGGAAAGAGTAAAAGAACAATTTTCTACACTAGATCATCACAAACAAGTGAAAATCACCCCTTTCCGTTTCCGCAACAAACAAGGTGAATGGAGGTGGGTACAGACCACAGCCACAAATTTGTTGAATGATCCTGCCGTGAATGGCATTGTCGCAAATTCGAGAGATATCACTACCATCGTTGAGCAGGCGAGTGAAATAGAGCAAATCAATGAACGTTATCAACTGGCCGCCACTGCCACTCAGGATCTTATATATGACTGGGATCTGGAGAAAAATATTGTCATCCGTTTTCATCGTAGTCTGCAGGAGCTTTACGGCTATCCTTCGGAAGAGGTGAATAGCAAAGACTTCTGGAAAAAGCATGTACATCCTGAAGATTTTCTGGAAGAAAAAAGGTATTTGGTAAATACACTTCATGATTCCACAGAAAACTTCATTAAGTCTTCCTACCGGTTCCGCAGGGCAGATGGCACCTACGCTAAGGTGGTAGACCGTGGCTATATTATTAGAGATCACACCGGGAAACCAACGAGACTTATTGGGGCGACCAGCGATATTTCTGAAATAACCGCAAAAAAGGAAGCTCTTAAAATCGCCAACAAGCGATTTAAAATGGCCATGAAAGCAACCAGCGAGATGATTTGGGACTGGGAAATCGCGACAGATTCGGTTACCCGAAGCAAAGGTTACAAAAAGATTTTTGGATATCATAACAATGATGCGACCTCGGTTCACTCATTTTGGCTTACAAAAGTTGTAGAGGAAGACCAGCAAAAAGTACGGCAGTCCTTGCAGAAAGCATTAGAAGACCCAAAAGTAAAGAAATGGAAGTGTGAATATCGCCTAATCAAAGCAGATGGCAGTATTGCTTACGTCGTCGATCGCGGATATATTCTAAGAGATGAGAACCAGGTCGCGCTAAGGGTTGTGGGAGCCGTTCTAGATGTGACCAATTCCCGTAAAATGCTTCGAAAGGTACAAAAACAGAATCGGGTACTAAAAGAAATCGCCTGGGAGCAGTCTCACGTAGTCAGGGCACCGCTGGCCAGGATAAAAGGTTTGCTGCACCTGCTTGAAGATGACAACTGCGCAGGTTATGGGGTTGATAAAATCATGCTCCATATTAAAAATTCTACAGATGAACTTGATGATATTATCAGGAAAATTGTGGTAAAAACTAAAGAAATTGAGGCCACAAAAGAAACTATCGAGTCTGAAGAAAGGCTGTAATTTCTACGGCAAAAATTCCTTCGGGGGGGTCCTTTGTTAAAAAAATAGGCCGAATTTCCATTTTTAGAAACCTGTGTTCTTCGGAAATTTAAGTAACTTCAATAATAAAAAAATGATCGAGATCAACACTGCTCTGGCCGGTTTTGGGTCTGGAGGCAGAATATATAACGCCCCGATTCTTTCCAGCGTTCCCGGGTACAATATCAGCAAAATTCTTAGCTCAAAGCCTTCAAATGTGGCCGCTGCAAAAAGTGATTACCCCAATGCTTTGGTGGTATCAGATTATTCAGAAATCATAGAAGACCCGGCAATAGAGCTCGTGATCGTGCTCCTTCCTAACCATCTACATTACCAATTTGTCAAAAAAGCCCTTGAAGCCGGCAAAAATGTCCTGGTAGAAAAACCTTTTACGACGACTGTTTCCGAAGCAAACGAGCTTATTAAACTCGCGCGTAAAAAAAACCTGGTACTTAGTGTAAACCATAACCGGAGATTTGACAGT
Organism: Salinimicrobium sp.; assembly: GCA_049687615.1. Lineage (GTDB taxonomy): Bacteria > Bacteroidota > Bacteroidia > Flavobacteriales > Flavobacteriaceae > Salinimicrobium. Next base: position 1,810 of record JBAVJE010000094.1, read on the forward strand.
GATGCGAGAACAGCCCAAAAACTACTCAAAAATGGCATTTTAGGAGAGGTTGTGGAATATGAAGCTCATTTTGACCGGTTTAGGGACAAAGTCAAACCAGGCTGGAAAGAACAACCCGAAGTTGAAGGCAGCGGAATTTTGTATGACCTTGGCAGTCATTTGATCGATCAGGCTCTCACACTTTTTGGCACTCCAAAAGAAGTCTTTGCAGATATAAGCATACAAAGAGCAGAAGCAAAAGTGCCCGATAATTTTCTTCTCCTACTCTTCTACCCCGGCATCCGCGTGATCTTGAGGGCAGGAATACTGGTGAAGGAGAAGGGTCCTTCCATAAGCATTTTTGGGACCAAGGGCAGTTTTGTTAAATATGGTGCAGATGTACAGGAAGAAGCATTGAAGAATGGTGAAAAACCTAAGGATCATCCGGAATGGGGACTGGAACCGCAGGAGATCTGGGGAAAGCTTAATACAACTTCAGAAGAAAAACTGCTCGAAAGCGAACGCGGCGATTATCGCCTGTTGTACGAGAATCTCTATGAAGCCATTGTAAACAAAGCCGCGCTGGAAGTCACCCCACAGCAAGCCAGGGACGTTGTGAAAGTGATTGAGCTGGCTCAAAAAAGCAGTTCTGAGAAAAGGACGGTCTCCTGGAATTAGATCTCGCGTTTTCACGAGCTACTTCTTCATTTCTTAAAAGAAATGGGCTGATAGTTTACTCTCTTTAAACTTCCACACTTTAAAATGGTAGATAAGTGGAGAGGATGTGTTATTCAGAACTTCCTTTTTTATCTCCGGACCGGAAATAAAATATTACAGCCCCAAAAAGTAAAGCTAATACTCCCGCAATAAGATTTTCTACAGTAGTGCTTATAAGGAAAATAGCACATATTAATAAGGCGATCACCGGAATTGTATAGCCCCCGGGAAGACGTATTGCATTAGGATTATTGGGAAAACGCTTTCTTAGGATTGGAACGGCTGCCGCAGTCCCTACATATGTCGCCAAACGGGCGATTATTGAAAGCATAGCCAAACCAACAAATGATCCCGAAATAGCCAGGACAAGTGCAATTCCCGATTGAACAAGAATAGCAACAGCCGGAGTTCGATATCGCGGGTGAATTTTAGCCAAAGCTCTAAATCCATAACCATCTTTGGCCAAAGCATAAAGGTATCGGGGTCCTATGAGCGTAGTATTTCCAACATTTCCGAAAATGGATACCATTGCCCCAATAGTCATGAGTAGGGCCATTCCTGCGCCTGCAAAATAAGCTCCGGAGTCAGCAAGGGGAGATTCAGACGCCTGCAGAGCCGGGTAAGTACCCACCGCGACAAACTGAACCAGGGTATAAATTACGGTAACCAAAAGTACCATGATAAGTAAAGCAAATGGAACATCCTTTTTTGGATTCTTGTATTCTCCTGCCGCTGCGGGAGCGTTTTCAAAGCCTACATAAGCAAATAATAATAACAAAACCGCTTCAGACAATGAATCAAAAGTTATGGCAGGACTGGGTCCAGTGACTAATTCCCATTTAACGGCAAAAACGCCAATGCCGATAAATGCTACTAATGGGATCGATTTGGCAATAGTAAGAAACACTGCCGTTTTAGCACCTTGTTTAACCCCGATAATATTGATCCAGGTAAGAAATGACAGTGAGCTCGTAATAACCAAAATCCGGCCCCAACCTTCGGCGGCCTGCGGCCATACATAACTACAAGCCAACGCAAAACCAACTGACAGTGAGGCGACCGAGGTGACCCTGGCTAGCCAGGTCATCCACCCGACTTCAAAACCTATAAATTCCCCAAATGCTTCACGGGTATATAAGTAGGCTCCTCCGGGTTCATCAAAATAACTTGAAGCTTCAGCAAAACACAATACAAGGATGGCCACCGCTAACCCTGCGAGAAATACCGCCCATATACTGGCTCCTCCCAGAAGAATTGCCGCGGCTGCAGGCAGTAAGAACACCCCGCTCCCAATTACGTCGTTGATCGAAATTCCAACAATTTGCCATCTGGAAACTGTTCGAACAAGTTTTGGTGAAGACTCAGTTTTATTCATTGTATGAGCATTTCGTGATGACATTGTTATTATTGAGATTCTTTACCATTGAAAATGTGGGATTTCCCCAAAAGGGTTTGTGATAGGCTTTCCAAATATAAAAAAGATTGCAGGACTTAAACCTTTTATAAAAAATTAAAGGATTTTTTTATATTCCTAAGGATTCAGCCTTTACCTCCCTGTTAATAAATGGAACAAATATAATAGCTGCCGCATATTGGACAAACGTTTTTCTCCCGGGTAAAACCCTTTTTAATCAATTAGATTTGAAAGTCTCAAAAATTAATAAAGTGTCTTATATACTGTTTTTAACCAAAGTTTTTATTCTATTTCTTTTTTAGATACTACCTTTGCCACCTATCTTGTGTTCTTCACAAAATGATTAAAAGAAAAAATTTCACGTTATGCCGGGCATAGATCCCTCGTGTTTTTCGTCATCAAAATATTTTACGGGCCTTTTTAATACCTTCTTATTTGGCCCCTTAAAAAAGAATTATTTTAAATCGCTTGAACATTGAACTTTCTTAAGTTTCAAAATCAGGACAAAGTGGAAAGAAGCCTGAGCGCGCTGAGAAGATTCTCCTTTTGGCTGAGCCTCACGGCCGTATGTCTGGTTATTTTTGACCTTGGTTTTAGCCATCGTTCCCAAACCGAACTTTATCTTAAAGATTTCTATTTACTTGTACTGTTCGTTGGGACCTCCACCATTCTTATTCGTTATAGGGTATCCCGTGAAAAGTTTCCGTTGAAGGTAAGAGTCTTTGACGCTGCAATTTTTTTGCTGTTCACCCTGCTACTCATCGTGGAATCGAACCTGTTTTTCGACACATTGCCAATTCTGGAGTTTTTAAATCACATGGGGTGGGTCTATCTTTCAATGTTCATCTATTTTATCAGGGAGTCCTCGGCAATTAAAATTAATATAAGCCGGGAACACCTCAATCCTGCGCAGCTGTTTATCATAAGTTTCATTAGCCTTATTATCCTTGGAACCTTGTTGTTACTCTTACCACGGGCCACCTATGAGGGACTTTCTCCTTTAGACGCACTTTTTACCTCAACCAGTGCAGTTTGTGTAACAGGCCTCATAGTTGTTGATACAGGTTCTTATTTTACGCAATTTGGACAAACAATCATCCTTATTCTCATCCAACTGGGCGGACTGGGGATCATGACCTTTGCCAGTTATTTCAGCTATTTTTTCCGCGGAAAAAGTACTTATGAAAGTCAGATCATGCTGCGGGATATGACAAATTCTGAAAAAATTGGGGAGGTTTTCAGCGTCCTTAAAAAGATCGTGCTGCTCACCTTTGGAATAGAACTCGTGGGAGCCATCCTTGTATATTTCAGCATAAACAAAAACGTCATCTCAGGAATTGGGGAGCGTATGTTTTTCTCAATTTTCCACAGTATTTCGGGCTTTTGTAACGCCGGATTTTCTACGCTTCAAAATAGCCTTTATGAGCCTGCATTCAAGTTCAATTACCCAATGCAGCTCATCATTGTGGCGCTTTTTATCCTGGGCGGAATTGGATTCCCCATCCTGTTCAACCTCTATAAATACTTTGTGTATTACATAAAAAATCAGGTTTTAAAAATTCGTCATCCCGAAGAATCGCGGTATATCCCCTGGGTGATCAACCTCAACACCAGGATCGTTCTGGTTACTACAGGAATTCTTTTAGCTGTAGGAACAGTACTTTTTTACTTTTTTGAGTACAATAATACGCTTGCCGAGCACTCAGCCTTCGGAAAGATCGTTGTTTCATTTTTTGGAGCTGCCACCCCAAGGACTGCCGGATTTAATTCGGTAGATATGTCGGCACTGAATTTTTCTACGGTGATGATCATTTTTATTCTTATGTGGATAGGTGCTTCCCCCGGTTCTACCGGAGGTGGTATTAAAACAACAACCTTTGCCCTGGCCACGCTCAATTTCTTCAGCCTTGCGCGTGGAAAAGACCGGGTAGAAGTTTTTCGCCGGGAGATCTCAGATCTTTCTGTACGCCGTGCTTTTGCCATTATTGCTCTATCGCTCCTGGTTATTGGAACAGCCGTTTTTCTTATTGCCTCTTTTAATGATGACATGACTTTGCTTAGCATTGCTTTTGAATGTTTTTCGGCCTATAGTACAGTTGGTTTAAGTGTGGGGATTACCCCTTATCTTAGCGATCCTTCAAAACTGGTGATCATAGCCACAATGTTTATAGGAAGGGTTAGTATGTTGACGATTTTGATTGCACTTTTAAGGAGAGTAAAACACCTCAATTATAAATATCCCAAAGAGGAAATCATGATGAATTAAAGCATTGAGACTATGAAAAAATATATCATTATCGGACTTGGAAATTTTGGAGCTTCCCTGGCAGAAAAACTCACCCAAATGGGAAACGAGGTTATTGGTGTTGACCTTAACATGTCAAAGGTTGAAGCGATAAAAGATAAGATCACCCATGCGGTAAATCTTGATTCTACAGATGTTACAGCGGTTACCAATCTTCCCTTAAAAGATACAGATGTGGTGATTGTGGGAATTGGCGAAGATAAAGGTGCAAATATAATGGCTACTGCCCTAATGAAGCAGCTGCATGTTAAAAGGTTGATAAGCCGTGCCGTTTCGCCTTTACAGGAAATGGTTTTGGAAGCTATGGGGGTAGACGAGATTATTCATCCCGAAGAAGAGACCGCCGAGAGATGGTCAAAAAAGCTAAATCTACATGGAGTTGTAGACTCTTTTGAGGTCAACCGGGATTTTAGCATTATTGAGACCGCAATACCCGAAGAGTATGATGGTAAAACCCTGGAAGAAGTCTCTCTGAAACGTAAGTATGACCTTATTGTGCTAACAACCATCAAATTTTCAGGAGAAAAGAATGAGTTGGGAGCAATGAGAGACGTGAGTAATGTGCAGGGAGTGGCCAGTGCTAAAACCGTGTTGCACAAAGAAGATCTAATGGTGCTCTACGGTCACAATAAGAACATCAAAAAACTTCTGAAAGATCAAAACAAGTATTAAAAATAATATCTCTCAAAAAAGCCTTTTTTGGAGAGGTATTATTTTTTGACCCACATTTTCCGTTATGATCATTCATTGGGAATCACCTGCAAAAGAAAGAAATAGTAGTCCTGTCAATAGAGTTCCTGCGATCAATTCCAGCCTTGTTCGGTTTTGTAGACCTTTTCATAAGACTGTAATCTTGTCCGGCCTGAAAAGCTGACCGCCGAAATCCTACGCTCTCTTACCTTTATGAATTTTTCCCTTTATAAAAGACGAGGTTTCTAACCGAAATATTTGAAAAAACACATATCCTGAAGTCCCTTATTTTAGAAGCTTCTAAAATAAAAAAGTAAAATTTCAAAACTCCGGGCTGTTGATGAGAAGGTAACTAAGGATAAGGATTAACATCAACATGAAAAAGAGAAAAATTTTATTCCGGAAACGGAGTTTTGCTGCATCGCTGGTAAAATATTCTCGTTCAATCTTTTCCAGCTCCAAATATTTCTCAAAACCCATCCTCCTTACCTCCTGTCCTTTTGCCGTGAGATAAACTTTGGCTTCATTCGAGTTAATATAAATAACTCCGTGCTCTTGAAGCCTCTTGACAAAGGGTTCAGAAAAATCCTTTCTCAGCTGTTCAAGTGGAATGCCATTACGAAACAAACCAAGTTGATAAATATCTTCACGAAGCAGCATAAGATGAGATAGTTTTGATTTTTAAAATGGAAAAAACATCTTCTGGTCGACAAATGTTATATTTTTATCGATAAAATGCATCTTATTTAACTAAAAATTGCAGAATTTTCCTACATCTATCTGCTAAGGCTTCTGTGACCGAACTTGAGAAAAGATTCAATATCTTTAGAACCTAAAAATATCTCCCATGAAAATAAGATTTTCGAGCCCATTAATTTTTTTCCTATTTCTTTCTTTTTCTTTTAAAATATCGGCCCAGGGCCTAAGTGATAAACAGCTTGACAGCCTGGTTGAAAAGACCATGAAAACCTTCAACGTACCCGGTATTGCTGTTGCGGTTCTCAAGGATGGCAAGGTGGTACATATGAAAGGTTATGGCACACGTTCTTTAAAAAAAGGTGGAAATGTCAACGAAAAAACGCTTTTTGGAGTAGCATCAAACACTAAAGCTTTTACCAGCGCCGCGCTCGGGAAATTGGTAGATGAAGGAAAACTGGAATGGGACACAAAAGTCACCGAGATCATTCCCGAATTTAAACTTTATGACCCTTACGTCACCAGTGAATTCACCGTGCGTGATCTACTCACCCACCGAAGCGGACTTGGACTGGGAGCGGGAGACATGATGGTATTTCCTTCCTCCAATATCACTACGAAGGATGAACTTATTTATAATCTGCGTTATCTAAAGCCGGTGTCTTCTTTCCGTTCAAAATTTGATTACGACAACCTATTTTACATTGTAGCGGGTGAAATTGTGGAACGTGTTTCTGGCAAGGAATATGAAACCTTCATAAAAGAAAATTTCTTCGAACCTTTGGGTATGAACAGGACAGCCATGTCCTGGCACAGAATCCAGGATTACTCCAATGTGATTGATGGACACGCCCCGGTTAATGGAGAATTAGTGCCGGTAGGACTAAGCTTCACCAAGTCTGCCAACGCGGCAGCGGGTATTTATTCCTCGGTTGAAGATATGAGCAAATGGGTGCAGGCACTGCTGAATACCGGGCAGTACGGAGAAAATCTCGATCATAAGCTGTTCAATAAACCAATTCTTGACGAAATGTGGAGCCCTCAAACCATTGTCCCCGGCGGGAAAGGCGCTTATAACACCCACTTTAGAGCCTACGGTCTTGGATGGTTTTTGAGTGACGTAAACGGCTATTTAGAGGTAACTCATACCGGCGGACTCCTGGGAATTGTTAGCCAGGTGACTATGATCCCCGAGTTGGACCTCGGGATTATCGTGTTAACCAATCAGCAGTCAGGAGCAGCATTCAGGTCAATCACCAATAGCATCCTGGATTCCTACTTCGGAATTGAAGGAGAGAACAGAATCGAACAATATAATATAGCCAGGCTGAAATCAGAAAAAAAGGCCGACTCTGTAGTGGCTGAGGTGAACAAAAATCTGGAATCGGTGAAAATGAACCAAAAGGTCAAACCTGCATTCTCGAATTTAACCGGTACCTACAAGGACCCGTGGTTTGGAAAAGTATTTATTTCTGAAGAAAATGGTTCTTTGCTGTTCAAATCGGAAAATATCTCTGATTTTCAAGGAAAAATGAGCTTTTACAAGGGTAATGCCTTTGTTGTAAACTGGAATGACCGAAGTCTGAATGCTGATGCCTTTGTAGTTTTTTCGTTAAACAAAGAAGGAAAAGCAAATGGCTTTCTAATGGAACCTGTTTCCCCTTTAACCGATTTTAGCTTTGACTTCCAGGATTTGGAGTTTGTCAAGCTTGAAAAATAAATTTGTTTTTTGCTGAACCGCATTTTTTTGAGAAAAATGTTTTTCAGTACTATAATAAAACTTATATTTGCACCCGCAAAAAGGCCTTGTGGCGCAACTGAATAGCGCACCTGATTACGGCTCAGGAGGTTCCAGGTTTGAATCCTGGCAAGGTCACAAAAACAGAAGCCCGCACGAGAGTGCGGGCCTTTTTATTTCCGAAAAGCCGACAAACTCGAACCCCGCACATTACAACTATAATTCTATCTACTCAAGTGTTTAATGAACGGGAGAAAGATGTGAACTTTCTTTCTGTCTATGAAGGATATGGACTTGGAGAAAATTTGACCTTAGGCCTTAAGATTGGGTTTGGTGGAAGTTATGTCTTATTCAGGTTCTAAGGATCAGATTAGTTGTAAACATAATCTGATATTTCTTTAACCCATAAGAGATATCCTTCTCCGTTAATATGAAGCCCATCAGGAAAAAGATTTTCACGATTGACAAAAACGGAATGCAAGTCAATAAATGTTGCTCCAGTTATTTGTGCTAATTTTTGAAGGCCCTCATTAACTTCGGAAATACTTTTATTATCTCTATTAGAGTGACCGAAAGTTGGCAAAATACTATGTATGTAGATTTCAGTATCCGGTGACTGATCCTTTATTTTTTCTAGTAGTAATTGGTAATCCTGAAGTATTTCCGATGGACTATTCCCCTCTGCTAAATCGTTTGTTCCAATCATGATAAAAATCTTCTGCGGCCTGGCTTCTGTTATCTCTTTTAGACGATTAATAAGCCCGGGTATGACATCACCGGCAATCCCTCTATTTTTAATATTTTTTTCATGGAAGACAGATTCCCATGGGCCATAGTCAATAATACTGTTACCTAAGAATATTATTTCATTCTGTTCATTAGGAAGCTGGTTATACACAGAGGTTCTTAGTTTATAGTAAGCTGTCTCAAAATTATCGACTGAATTAGGTGTTTTTTTCATTTTCTCCTTCAAATAATTCACACCTCCTTTTTCAAAAAAAATATAGGTAAAGCCTGAAAAAAATTAAATATTGAATGCGATGGAAATAAATAATAATTTTTTCATTCCTGTTGTTTTTTGAAGACTTTAACACCACAAAAGTATAAATCAATTAAACAATCCCTTTATTTTCAACGACAATTTCCGCATCAATCCGGTGAATGAAGTGGCCGGGGAATACCTTGTATGGTAAAACCAATAGAATCTAACTCCCTCAAAATCAGCCAATCCAAAAAACTTTCAATGCAAATCATTAAAAATTCATATCCGGTTTTCCATCATGCTCAACAATTGGAAAGAAAATAATAAGTGTAACGCCTAAAGGGCGGGCAGCTTTTCTATTTTCAGGTGGTAAAGACCGGAAAAACAGGCCTACTCCACTGCAGATTTTGCTGCAGATTCTTAAAAAATCAGCTCAAATATGCTATTTTTGAAGACCTAAAAATCTGCTTCATTTGGATCAGCTTCATCTTTTCTGCTTTGTCCTCTTCAGTAATGTATATCAACGATCTGTAGCTGAGCGACTACCTTAAAGGGAGATGAGTGATAATACAACTTCAATGAAAAAAATAAAATTCCCGACTGCCCACACCATACTTATTCTTATTGCGGTTTTCGTCATGATCTTGACCTGGATCATTCCGGCAGGAAAGTATAACAATCTTGAATATAAGGCAGACACCAATAGCTTTGTGACAATAGGCCGTGAGGAGACTACGCAGTTACCGGCTTCTCAGGAAACTTTGGAGGAACTTAATGTGAAGATCCCATTGGAAAAGTTCACCAGTGGTGATATTTACAAGCCAATCAGTATTCCAAACACTTACCATGAACTGGAGCCGAAACCACAGGGTTTTGTGGATCTTGTCACTTCTCCCATCAAGGGAATTATTGCAGCTTCAGACATTATTTTCCTGGTTTTGATCATAGGTGGATTAATTGGAATCATGAATTTCACAGGCGCTTTTGACGCCGGAATCGCCTGGCTTGCACGATCTCTGCAGGGCAGGGAATTTGTGCTCATCATTTTGGTCACAACCTTGGTGGCAGCCGGAGGGACCACTTTTGGCCTGGCCGAGGAAACTATGGCTTTTTATCCGATTCTTATTCCGGTCTTCTTAGCGGCAAAATACGATGCACTGGTTGGACTTAGCAGTATATTCCTTGGCTCTGCAATTGGAACCATGTGCTCCACCACAAATCCTTTTGCCACTATTATTGCTTCAGATGCTGCGGGAATAAGCTGGACCACCGGGCTACCTCACCGCCTCATCATGCTGGGACTTTGCCTTAGCATCACCATTCTTTATATTATCCGATATGCTAAAAAAGTAAAAGCCGATCCCTCAAAATCCCTTATCTACGACCAGCGGGAAAGACTGGAGCAGCAATTTGGAAGCCACTCCGATAAGGCAGGAATAAAGTTTACAAATAGACTTCGCCTAATTCTGGTAGTCTTTTCCTTAAGCTTTGTGATCATGATCGCAGGAGTATCATTCTGGAGCTGGTGGTTCGTGGAAATGACCGCCACTTTCCTCGTAGCTGCCATTGTTATAGCATTTATAGGTAAAATAAAAGAAACAGTTTTTGTAGAAACTTTTGTTAAGGGTGCAGCCGACCTGCTTAGTGTTGCTTTTATTATTGGAATCGCCCGCGGAGTCACCATTTTAATGGAAGATGGGCTTATTAGTGACACTATTCTCTATCACGCCAGCACTTTGACCACCGGTATGGAGAAGGGTATCTTTACAAACGTCATGCTTTTCGTCTACTCAGGTCTTTCTTTCTTTATGCCTTCCTCCTCTGGCATGGCAGTACTTACAATGCCTATTATGTCACCTCTCGCCGATACCGTGAATATTGGGCGGGAAACTATCGTAAATACCTACCAATATGGGCTGGGTCTTTTTTACCTGATCAATCCTACCGGACTTATACTTGCCGCATTGGCGGTAGTAAAAATTGGTTTTGACAAGTGGTTAAAATTCATTTTACCACTCTTTCTTATGTTACTTATCACTACAATGCTGGCTCTTACAGTCTCAGTTTATTGATAAAGCCTTTGAAGTTATATGACTTTGGAAGAAGTGTGTTGCCAGAAATTATGTCAATAGGAGGTTTGGAGAAAGACTTTGGTCCTTTAAAATTGTTTACATCACTCGGGAGGATCTGGATGTAATACACATTCATCATTGCCAAATTCTGCAGTATCATTTTTCAAAAGGAGATCGCTCCTCCTCCGCCGAAAACCTTATTTTTGAGGCTGATATCATGATTAAATTTTTCGACTATGGACAGGGACCAATTGAAGACAACAACTTACAAGATCTCAGTAGATGACACCCTACTGGATAAACAAAATCATATTACCCCTGAAGTTCGCAGGATCATTGAAGAGCTGCGTCCCGATCTCCAAAAGGGAAGAAAATATCTCATAAAGAAGCTAAACAAGCTTTCCCGGCAATATCCCAGAACTCCTTCCTTTAAAAACTTTCTTTCTACAGTTTACCAGAAAAATGGCAACATAGAACAGGCCTATGCCGTTAACCGCTGGATTGTTAAAGAACATCCCGATTATCTCTTTGGAAAAATAAATCTGGCGACAGAAATGCTCTTTACCGGTCAACCCGAAAAGGTACCCGGCATTCTGGGTGATACGATGGAGATTGGGGAATTATATCCGCATCGAAAGGAATTCCATTTGGAAGAGGTAATGGGATTTTATACCATTAGTGTTCATTATTTCCTTGCAGTAGACAACATTGAAGATGCTGAAATGCGCTTGAAAATTCTCAATGATATTGATGAGGAGCATCCTAAAACAAAATATGCCAATCAGCTCCTGCATGAATGGTATGCCAATAAGGCCTCTGCCCGGCTTGAGCAAGAGAAAGAGCAGAGAAAAGAGGTGATACTCAAGGACAGGAGATCCCATCTCCAGACAACAGAGGCGCCTTCTTTTCATTTTCCCGAACAAGTGAGCTGGCTTTATGAAAACAACCTGAATATTGACAGGGAAAAAATCGATAAAATTCTAAACCTTGATCGCACTAAACTTATTCAGGATCTGGAAAAGATATTGCACGACAGCATAGCACGTTTCAATTTCTTTGTAAAACAGGTGCAGGAAGGCAGCTTAAAGAACGAACATCTGGATTTTCCCACGCATTCTCTCCTGCTACTCCCGGCCTTGAAAAGTGAAAAGTCATTACCGGCCATTCTTGAGTTACTTGAACAGGATTTGGATTTCACCGACTTCTGGTTTGGTGATTTTGTGAACAATCTCATGGATAATGCTCTCTATCACTGCGGAAGAAACCAAACTTCCAAACTATTCGAATTCCTGAAGCGGCCCAATATTTACGGAATGAATAAGGCTCTTGTTGGAGAAGCCCTTGTTAAGATCATAAATGATTCCGAAGAAAAAGCAGATTTCGTCCAGGCATACCGGCAAGTGCTGAGGAACTATATTGACAATGCTACCAATGAAGCTTATGCCGACACCGAAGCTATTGGGTTTGTGGTAAGTAATCTTATCGATCTGAGATATGAAGAACTTTTGCCCGAGGTAAAACAGCTGTTTGAGCTTGATCTTGTAGATATTTTTATTAGCGGGACCTATGCGGAAGTGGAACAGGACATGCAGGCATATTCTTATGGAAGCTCAATGGATTTCATCAAGAAAAATATTCATGAAAAATATGAGGAGTTAAGCGGAGAAGAAGGAGAATTTTCTTTCCCTATGAACGAAGATGAAATTTTCACTGAAATGTACAATGAAGAAATTCTCAATCGGAGTTTGCTGAATGAGGAGCTCAATGAACCCGTTTCAAAACTGAAGAAGATTGGGCGCAATGATCCCTGCCCCTGCGGAAGTGGGAAGAAATACAAGAAATGCTGCATGTAAAAAGTAGCATCTTCATTGCTCTTTAACTGCTCATTGCTAATTCCTCACTGTTTATTGATCCTTGTTTTTCTGCTTGTCAAAAAAGTAATCAAATACAATCCCTACTACTATTGCCCCGCCAAAACTGGCATAAACCGTCCAGCTGAACTGTAGCGCAAGTGCGGCGCAAATTAGAATAGACAATACCGGTAGCACGGGTAGCTTTCCAATAGCAAGCGGCACCGCAAAAGGCCGTTCCTTATCGGGAGCTTTAAAGCGCAGTCCTATCAAGGAAACGTTGATCGCGATGAACACGAGTAGCGCGCCGAGAGAGGACATGCCGGCAACGGTTTTAATTTCCCCGAACAACAGGAAAACTCCTATCGCAATGCCTACCACCAACGTGGCAGCCCAGGGCGCTTTTCTATTATTGGTCTTTTGCAGAAAAACCGGTAGCTCTGCTTTTGAAGCCATTCCGTACATCACCCGACTGATAGACAATATCCCGCTGAAGGCTGCATTGGCAGTCGCAAAGATCGCTGCTACTCCAAGGGCTAAAGGCAACCAGGAATTAATATTCCCCGCTGCCAGAGATAAGGGTGAGTTGACAGAACTTAATGCTCCGGGTTTTGCAACCTGCAGGACGACAAAAACAATAAGCAAATAAATAATGGTCGTGATAATCATGGTAAGCAAAAAAGCCAGCGGAATGGTCTTTCCCGGTTTCTTAGCTTCGGAACCCAGGGCAGCCATGTGTTCAAACCCGGTGTAGATAAAGAAAATAGTTCCGGTAGCAGTCAAGGCTTTGCCAAAAGCCGGGATTTCAAACATTTCCGCTTCAGGTAAACCGGCCTGGGCATATCCAAAACCAATCAACAACAACAGCCCCAGCAGGGAAAGGCTTACCATGATTATATTGATCGTGGAGGATTTCTTGATACCAAGAATGGCCAAAACAAAAAGAATCGCCAGTAGTCCGTAACTCAGGGTCCACTCGGGAAGTTGAAAAAAATTACTGAAATAACCCGAAAAGGCTTAACACAGCAGCTACGGTAGAGGAACTGTGAAAAAAGATCGTCCACCCAGTGAGGAATGAAGGCAGATCTTTATCGGGAAAAGCCTTCCGTAGAAAAATGAATTCGGCCCCGGCGTTTGGGAAAGTTGAAGATAACTCTGCATAAGAAAGCGCTGCCAATACCGCTGCAACTGCTGCGAGAATAAAACTCAGCCATAGCTGATATCCTGCCTGTCCCGCAGCGACCCCAATAACCGTATATATTCCTGCACCTACGATTGTCCCCACCCCGTAAAACGTGAGGCGGGCTACTCCTAAAGATTTTTTAAGTCCTGTCATACCATGAAATTAACAAATTAATGACTGTGTCCTCCTTCTCCCTTGTTCATTTCTGCCAGCAAATAATAGGCATTGTTATAGGCGAATTTTTGCTGTCCAGGAATTTCGCTAAGCATATTTACTTCCATCCATTCGCCTTCGCTGTTACCCACAACCAGTTCGACCGGCCTAAAGCTCCATGCTTCTCCTTCTTTTTCGGCCATAAAAGCGAAGAATTTCTCTCCCTCCCTTACCACAGCTGCTTCCGGAAGAGCCAGTGTGCGTTTGTTATCTACTGCGATCCTTCCACGAACATACATTCCCGGCACCAGGTTTTCAGGCCTATTTAAAATCTCAGCATGAACATGAACGGCTTTAGGATCCTGTTCAAAATTTTTGCTGATGGAGATAATTTTCGCGGTAAGGTCGGTCTCCGGTAGGGAGGCTACTCTAAAATGTACTTCCTGGCCTTCTTTGACCTTTGCGACATCTTTCTCAAAGACCATGAGATCTACATGAACATGATGGGTATTGATGATCTGGAACATGGAGGTTTGTGCCTGCACGAACTCTCCTGTTTTCACGTCTACCTGCTGCACCGCGCCTTCAATGGGACTTAACACCGGAATTTGCTGCATGATCTGCCCCTTTTCCACCCTTGAGGGAGCAATGTGCAACTGTTTTAATTTGGCCTTAAGGCCGGCAAGACGTCCCCGGGCGTTCTCTACCTTGGCCTCGGCTCTCTGGAAACTTTCCCCCGAACCCACGCCGGCTTCGTACAGCTTCTTCTGACGACTATACTCTTTCTCCTCGAACTTCAGGTCATTAAAAGCGTTCAAGTACTGGGTCTGGATTTCGATTATATCAGGATGTGCGATATAGGCTAAAACCTGTCCGGTTTTCACCTGCTCTCCTTCTATAACTTCAATTTTAGCTACGTTTGCCCCCAAGACCGGGGTCACCGAAGCTTTATTTTGCGGCGGCACTTCTAATTGGCCGTTGGCCTGAACATACCCGCTCATAAGCCGGGTTTTCAAAGTATCCAGTTTCATATCCAGGGCCTCGAATTGTTGTTGAGAAAGCATCACCTCCTTCGCAGGAGTTTTCAGTTTAGGTTCTGCTGCTTCCTTTTGCGCCTCTTGTTTCTCGTTGCAGGCAACAAAAAGAAGAGCTGTTAAAAATGCTATTTTTGAGTATCTCATGTTTAGTCTTGTTTATTAGTAAGGTAAAATTCCATTTTTGCCAGGAAAAGCTGGTAGTTCTTGAAAGCTTCTATGGCTTTCAACTCCAGTTGAAGTGCGCTCTCCAGGTTCTGTATCATCTCAAAATAAGCTATAGCCCCTTCCTTAAAGGCAAGTAGGCTTCCTTCCCGCTGTTCTTTGAGCAGAGGCATTACTTCAGTCTTGTAATATTGCCAGGAGGTTTTCCATTGTTTATACTGCTGCAGCGTACTTCTAAACAGAGTTTGGAGTTCCTGTTTTTGAAAAGCTGCGGCCTGTTCTGCTATTTTCGTCTCAACTTTTGCGACTTTAACATCGGCATGTGCGGCTCCGGAAAGAACAGGAATAGAGATCCCGGCCTGATAGCTATAGAATCCTGAGTTTCCATCGATCTCCTGTTGACCGTACTGCAAAGTCAAATCGGGAAGGAAATCTGCTTTTCTCATGGCAGTGTTGGCGTTGGCCACATTAATCTTTTGTTCTACCATCAAAAGGAGTGGATGATCTTCGGGAAGGGTTCCAAAAAAGGCATTTTGAAGCACCTCTTTCTCCGGTTTCCCTTTTACATTATACTTCTGTTCTTCCCCGAACCAGAGATTCAGCTCTTCCAGAGCAACAAGAAGTGCGGTATAAGCCTGCTCTTTTTCAATTTGTACTTCCCGCACATTGTTGAGGGCAGTGATCTTTTCCAGGCGTGAAATCGCTTCAACTTCATACCGCAGCTCTACCGCCTCTTCCAGCTTCGAATACAGTGAATCCAGTTCCTGGTAAAGCTCATATTTCTGTTTAGCCGAAAAAGCCTTTGTCCAGGCCATTTTTACCTCCCGGGCCACCTGCAGTTCATCGAGCTGTAGCGCCTTTTCTGCGAATTTAATTCGTTCTCTATTCAATCTTTTCTTCGGAAGTACTCCCAAGAGATCTATTCCCTGCTGTTGCACCCCAATTGTGGTATATATCCCGGTGCCATCCTGAAGCTCCTCGCCTCCCGTAAAAACCTCCGTTTGCCCCAGGTCCCAGGCAGAAAGTCGTGAGGATTTCTCCTTTTCAACCTCGAGCTGCTTGTTTTTCAGAAGCGGGTATGCATCCAATGCTTTTTCCACTGCCTGCTGCCGGGTTAACTTCGGAAGTTCAATTTCCTGTGCAAACAATCCTGAAGGTAACAACATCAAGATCAAAACTGCCATTGACGGAATATTTTTAGCTTTCATGGTTCTGTTTTTTCTATTTTCCACCCACTGGTAAAAGATGGGTAGAATGAAAAGAGTGAGCAAAGTTGAAGTAATAAGACCTCCTATGACCACCGTAGCCAACGGTCGCTGTACCTCGGCACCGGCCGAAGAAGAAATAGCCATGGGCAGAAATCCCAACACATCGGTAAGCGCGGTGAGCAGGATGGGCCTTATTCTGCGTTTGGTTCCCTGCTTAATCCGTTGCGCAAGATCACTCACACCTTCTTCTTTCAGTTCATTGAGTCCGCTGATCAAAACAAGACCGTTAAGAACAGCGACCCCAAAGAGCACAATAAAACCAACTCCGGCCGAAATACTAAAAGGCATGTCCCGCAGCCATAGTGAAAACACGCCACCTATAGCGGCCAATGGAATAGCGATATAGATCATCGTGGTTTGCATGAAAGACCTCAGGGCAAAATAGATGAGCACAAAAATGAGCAGTAAGGCTATTGGCACCACCAATTGAAGGCGCTTACTGGCCCGCTCAAAATTCTCGAAGGCACCACCATACCTGATATAATATCCCGGCGGCAGTTCCAACTGAGCGGCAAGGGCTTCCCTAATATCCTTTACAACAGATTTCACATCCCTGTCCCGAATATTTACTCCAACATATGTACGCCTGTTGGTATTATCACGGCTTATCTGCATTGGCCCCGGTTGATAGCTGATCTCTGCCACCTCCTTCAATGGGATTTGCGCCCCCGAAGGCAAACTCACATACAAATTCTGAATATTTTCAATACTGCTCCTGTCCTGTTCTTCCAGCCTCACCACCAGGTCAAATCGTTTTTCACCCTCAAAAATGACACCCGCGTTGCCTCCTGCAAAAGCAGATTGTATCAGGGCGTTAAGATCTTTTATTTTGAGTCCGTATTGAGCGGTTTTGTTGCGATTGTAGTTCACGGTGATCTGCGGTAAACCTGTAGTCGCTTCCACTTTCATATCGGCCACACCGGGAACAGAAGAAATGATGTTACCCATTTCGTTGGCCTTGGCTGCGAGAATTTCGAGATCTTCGCCATAAAGTTTAACGGCTATATCTTCGCGTACCCCGGTTAACAACTCATTGAAGCGCATTTCTACCGGCTGCGTGAATTCATAGCTCACCCCCGGAAAAACGCTTATCGCCTCCTTCATCTTTGCGATCAATTCGTCTTTTGTCTCTGCGGAAGTCCATTCAGACTTTGGCTTCAGGATAACAAAACTGTCGCCAACATCCATGGGCATTGGGTCTGTAGGAACATCTGAAACTCCGAACCTGGTTACTACCTGTTCCACCTCGGGAAATTGTCGCAACAAAAGAGCCTCTATCTTCGTAGAAGTCGCAATGCCTTCCTCCAGCGAACTTCCCGGTTTGAGAATAACGTGAAACGCGATGTCCCCTTCGTCCAGCTGCGGAATGAATTCACCGCCCATTCGGCTGAACATGAAAACGGCCACGGCAAAAAGGGCTACGGAAGAAAGGATGATGATTTTGGCATTTTTAAGGGCGCTATTCAGCAGCGGTTCATATTTCGCCTGTAGCCAACTAATGAATTTATCCCCAATAGATAACTTTGCTTTTCTCGATTCCTTCAGAAACAGCGCTGAAATCATTGGCACGTAGGTGAGACAAAGTATCATCGCACCCAGCATTGCAAAAATGAAGGTAAGTGCCATTGGTTTGAACATTTTACCTTCCACTCCTTCAAGCGCCAGGATAGGCAGGAACACGATAAGGATGATGAGCTGCCCAAAAAAGGCAGAGTTCATCATCTTTTTGGCCGAAGAAGCTGCAATAGCATCCCTTTCCTTACTATTGATGCGGTGGGTCTTTAATCTTTGATGAATCAGAAAGACGGTGCTTTCAACAATTATCACTGCCCCATCCACAATGATCCCAAAGTCGATCGCACCAAGGCTCATCAAATTTGCCCAGACGTCAAAGACGTTCATGAGAATGAATGCGAACAACAGCGAGAGCGGGATAGTGGAGGCCACAATAAGGCCGCCCCGCCAGTTTCCCAGCAACAGCACAAGAATAAAGATCACGATAAGTCCGCCCTCCAGCAGGTTTTTTGTCACTGTTGAGGTGGTACTTTCAATGAGCTCACTGCGATCCAAAAATGGTTCTATGCTTACCCCTTCAGGAAGTGACTCCTCGATTTGCACGATCCTGTTCTTTACATTTTCAATGACCTCGTTGGAATTGGCTCCCTTAAGCATCATAACCATGCCTCCCACAGCCTCACCTTCTCCATTCTTTGTAAGGGCACCGTATCTCACGGCACTTCCCATACGCACGGTGGCCACGTCATCAATGGTTATGGGAATTCCATTTCTGTTAGTAATCACGATGTTTTTCAGGTCTTCCACATTACGGGCAAGTCCTTCCCCGCGAATAAAATTGGCCTGGTGATTCTTCTGAATGTAAGCTCCGCCCGTATTCTCGTTATTATTCTGAAGAGCAGCAAAAACATCAGAAATTGTGATGCCTATGGCGCGAAGTTCATCGGGATCAACCGCCACTTCGTATTGTTTGATCTTTCCGCCGACACCATTGACCTCAACCACTCCCGGCACCATAGCCATTTGCCTTCTCACGATCCAATCCTGGATAGTTCGAAGTTCTGTGGGAGAGTATTGATCTTTATAGTCGTCTTCAACTTCAAGCGTATACTGGTAGATCTCCCCCAGGCCGGTAGAAATAGGCCCCATGGAAGGTTGTCCAAATCCCTGCGGAATTTCCTCTTTTACAGCATTTAGTTTTTCCCCTACCAGCTGCCGTGGCAGGTAAGTGCCCATGTCGTCTTCAAAAACGATGGTAACCACCGAGAGTCCGAACCGGGAGACCGACCGTATCTCGGTCACTCCGGGCAAATTGCTCATGGCGACCTCCACCGGATAAGTAACGAATTGCTCTATATCTTCGGTTCCCAGGTTGGGCGCCTGGGTGATCACCTGTACCTGGTTATTGGTAATATCGGGCTGCGCATCTACCGGCACCTCAAAGATGCTCCAGGTTCCGGCGCCAATAAGCAGCAGCGTAAAGAGACCAATAATAAATTTATTATTGATCGAAAAATCAATGATCTTGTTAATCATGAAAAATGTGATTTAATTCAGTAAATAAATGAGCATCGACAGGAATTGCCGAAGCAAAAAACATGTGACTGAATTAAACCCGCGGGGGCTGGAAATGGAAATCGGGAATTTCTTCTCCTGAATTTTGTCCTTTTTGAATAATCAAAGTAGAAACAGGGAGATTAGGTACCAGGGCGAATTCCGCAGTCAAGTAATCCACTACGTGCACATGGCAGCAGTGGCACTGGCAGACCGGGGTACAGTGATCTGCAGATTTAGAAGAATGTTGATCGGCCGTACTGATTTGCTGTAACTGTTCCTGAGCATTCAGGTTCACCACAGCGTCTTCGCAGGGCACAAAATTGAGTCCCAGGAAGTATAAAGAAAATATAACGGCTAAAATTTTCACCCTGCAAAAGTATAGTTTTTTTATACCAAATAAAAAATCCTGTTTCAGCAAAACCTCAGGATTGATTTTCAAATTAAAAGAAAATCCGCAGCTTTCACTGCGGACCTTCTTTGGGGGCAAAAAATAATTGTAAAAAATTCAGCTTAAGCTTCTACCATCACAGCAGCTCTTTCCTCTATAAGTTTACTTTGGGAAATGGCGAATTGATATGTTTTATTGCCGCCGTCAAGATTTTTGACAACAAAACCGTTTTCCTGTAAAATCCTGGTGGCTAAATAACCTCGTAAACCGGCATGACAATACAGATAGATGGTTTCTGAAAAAGGAAGTTCATCAAGACGTTCCCGAAGCTCATCAAGCGGACAATGCACCGCACCTTCTATATGTCCCGCATCCCATTCGTTCTCCTCTCTTACATCCAGCAGGAAAGCACCCGATTCCTGTAGCACTTCTACTTCGTGCCACTGGAAAGTTTCCAGGCTGCCGTCCAGCATATTCTGGGCCACATAGCCCAACATATTCACCGGATCTTTAGCAGACGAGAACGGCGGCGCATAGGCCAACTCCAACTCCGGAAGATCATAAATGCTAAGACCTCCTTTTATAGCAGTAGCCAAAACGTCGATTCTTTTGTCTGCACCTTTTGCTCCTACGGCCTGCGCTCCAAATATCTTCCCATCTTCAGGTGAAAAGATCATTTTGAGAGCGAGTGGAGCAGCACCGGGATAATATCCGGCATGAGAACTAGGGTGGATATGCACCACTTCATACGGCACTCCCTGTTTCTTTAAAATTTTCTCGTTATTGCCTGTTACCGCCGCCGTGAGGTCAAAGACTTTAGCGATTGCAGTACCCAGTGTTCCTTTATAGGCAGTAGGTTTTCCTGTAATAGTATCGGCAACAATGCGGCCCTGCCTGTTGGCAGGCCATGCCAAAGGAACAAAGGAAGCCTCCCCGCTAATGTAATCTTTTACTTCTATCGCGTCTCCAACAGCGTAGATAGAAGGATCTGAAGTCTGCAGGTACTCATTTACCCTTATACTCTTACGGTTGCCAAGTTCCAAACCGGCTTCTTCGGCAAGCTTGCTTTCCGGTTGAACACCAGCGGCCATCACAAGCATATCTGTATATAATTCTTCTCCATTTTGAAGAATGATCTTTTTACCTTCAGCTTCAACTTTTTTGAGCCCGTTTTGAAGATAAAGTTCAACTCCTTTTTGACGTAGCTCTTCCTGTAAAATTGCAGCCATTTCATAATCCAAGGCTTCCATGACCTGCCCGGAAACTTCCACAAGCTGCACTTTTATTCCCAGCTCATGAAGGTTTTCTGCCATTTCCAGGCCAATAAAACCACCACCAACGATTACCGCACTTTCCGGCAGTTCATTTTCCACATAAGCCTTTATCTTATCTGTATCGGGAATACTTCTCAAGCTAAAAAGATTAGTAGCTTCAGATAAACCTTCCACAGGAGGAAGAAAAGGTTTTGCTCCCGGAGAAAGCAGGAGCACATCATAGCTCTCTTGGTACTCTTCACCTGTCCTAAGGTCTGTAATTCTAACTGTTTTAGCTTCTTTATTAATAGAAAGGACCTCGCTAAGATTCCGAATATCCAGTCTAAACCTTTTTGACATTCCTTCTACGGTTTGCACGAGTAGTTTTTCCCGTTTTTCTATAGAACCGCCTATATAATAAGGCAACCCGCAATTGGCGAAAGATATGTGCTCTCCTCTTTCAAGAAGAACTATGTGAGAATTTTCATTTAAACGTCTCAGTCTTGCAGCAGCCGTTGCTCCACCCGCAACTCCGCCAACTATAACTATTTTTTGTTTTTCCATGGACAACCTTTATACAATCTTAATGCCATTTTTTCAGATACAAAATTGAAAGCTTTATAAGAGAATATTTATGATAAAGATCAGAAGCTTAAGAGATTTAGCCCGGCTTTAGCTAATGATTTGGAGCGTTTAGTCCTGCTTTGATAACAAATTTTTGCAGAAAAACAGAAAGGAACAAATCTCGACCCGAACAAATAAGAAAAATCTACCTTAGGAGGCTAAAATGTCCTTTTTGAGGCTCAAGTCCATCGATCCTGATTTCGTACCAATAGTCATCAGCCGGAAGTTCTTTCCCAGAAGTAATACCGTTCCATTTAAATCCTTCACCCGGTCCTGAAGCCAGGATTTTTCCATAGCGGTCAAAAATGAGGATTTTAGAAGATGTATAAAATTCGGCTCCCTTTAGCTGAAAAAAGTCGTTGTACCCATCGCCATTAGGAGTGATAAATTTAGGTATTACCAGATGTACAAATTGCCGGGAAACTGTTTCACATCCATTCCTGTTCCTCACGAAGGCAGTATAGATACCGCCATCGACTTCAAACCGGTGAGCAACCTGGAATTTTGCACCGTCAAGAGAAAATTCAAAATCACCTTCCTTCTGAAGCACAATCTCTACGATCCCCTCTTCGGAAAGAATTTCATCTATTACAGGGATTTCTACAAGAATAACTTCAATAGTTTTGGTGCTACTACAACCGGCGGCATTAGTGATCTTTACGGAATAATTTCCGGCAGAAGATACTTCAATGCTTTGACTGCTTTCCCCCGTTGACCAGGAGTAAGTCATGTTAAGGGCTCCCGCATCAATAGTAACACTTGAGTTTTGACACAAATAGACCTCTTCATCTTCGGTTTCTGGAGCTTCAATGATCTCGAGGGAAACTGCTGTTCGCGGGCTCGTACTACAGCTAAAACCCTGTTTCATCGCTTCAGCATAAAATGTACCCGCTGTCGATGGTGTGAAGCCTGTTGACTTTTCAGCTAAAAGCACATTTCCCGTTGCAGAATCATACCAGTTCACCTCTTCCCCGCCCGGCACAGAGACCGAAAGTACCGGAATAGTTTCATTGCTGCAGATGGTTTTGTCGCCGCCACTAACCGGCGCTGCCGGAGTCTCTACAATATTTACCCGGAATGGTTCTGAAGCCGAACTACACAAATTACTACTTAAATTCGCCGCATTTTCGGCCACTTTCACTCTAAAATAGGTGGTACTGCTAATACCCGAAGTTTGAAAATCGGCTGTATTTTCTCCCAACAGGTCATTCCAGTTCTCCCCGTCACTGCTCTGCTGCCATTGATAAAAATGCTGTGAATACACCATATTATCTGGTGTGGCTGTCAATTCCAGGTCAACGGGAGCATCTTCTTGGCAAACATCCAAAACTCCGTCGACACCTTCGGGAGACTCCAGGATCGTAAGGTCACCGCAGGAACTGAAGATAATATCATCGATCGCCAAATCATTTCCGCAGCCGCCAATTCCATTATTGAACATCTTCAGAATTACAGAACCCTGTCCCGGCTTTGACTTAAAAGTAAGGCCAAACCTCTCCCATTTTGCGGTTGAACTGGAAGCTATATCTCCGGTATTGCCTTCTTTCAACAAAAACGTATCTGTTTGATCCCAAATCTGGAACTTTACATTTATAGGAATTCCGCCGTTTTCACATCCTCCGGTCCCGGGATTGTATATATTCATCAAAAATGCTGAAAATTCATAAGAGCTGTTTTGACAAAGCCCTGAAATGGTCGTCTTATAGAAACGCCCCGAGGAGTTATCATCAGCATTTACGATAAGTGCATTACCATTGGAAAGCGTTGTGTTGGGCAGAGATCTATGCCAGCCGCCTATAATATCACCCATATCATCGGCAATGGTGTATTGACCATCAAAAGGATCCTGTGCGGAATACTCATAGTTGGTAATAGCCGTGGAAAGCGGCGAGGGATCATTAAAATCCTCGTGAAAAATAGGATCTCCCTTGCTGCCGTCACAAAAACCCAACTGGGCGAAAGCTTCCGCCGAAAAAAGCAACAGGAGAATCAAAAGTAGGGACCGCATGCAGCAAATGTAGCCAATGCTAACTCGAAAATGTGTTTTTTAAAGGCTCTTGAGCTGGAAACTCAATGAAAACTGACAAATCTCAGCTAACGGGGTCTCAAAAATGTCATTTCTGGAACCTTTTAAATTTGTCCCTTAAAAACGTCCCCGTTGATTTACTCCCGGGCAAAAGCACTCGTATCTTTCCCTGTTCTTTCCGAAGTTATAGCCGAGAGTGAGCTGGTGAAAACCATTATTGCTCAAAACTTTGCTGTTGAACTGCTGACTGTAAGTGTAGGCGAACAAAAATCTTTTGTATTCAAAGCCTGCGAAAGGTGTCAAATACTGTAGATAATCATTTTTCACCGTCTTACCGCCGGCAGTATACTCAACGGCATCAAAATTCCTGCGATAGGAAAGTCCGCCAAAAAAGGTCCCGGAAATTAACTCGCGATATAGCTTGAAGTTCACATCCACCAGTTTTTCTGAAGTGGCTTCTTTCAGCTGAAAAAGCATCGAAGGTTCATAGCTCCAATAACGGCTTCGGGTTTCAACGACATATCCCGTTGAAAAAAGGTATTTTCTCTGGTTATTAG
>JBAVJE010000095.1:0-3332 GCA_049687615.1 Salinimicrobium sp.
GTTCACCTCTACATCCTCTACCGTTTCATATAGCGGTTCATAGAAAGGCACATTGATATGCACCGGACCTTTACCTTCAATGGCTTCATTTAAGGCAAGGTTGATCTCCCGCTCATTATGCCGCTGAGATTCAAACTGCTTTTGCTGCAGCTTTTTATCTTCGGAATAATTTTCCATCACCACTTCAGAGTGCAGGTTAGCCGAATATAAAATATGATTCTCAAAAACGTTCTTTTGGCGTATGGTTTGACCGTCGCCAATGTCGATTCGCTCCACGGGCCTGTCGGCCGAAATGACCACTAACGGAATATCACTGTAGTAAGCCTCGGCAACAGCAGGATAATAATTGAGCAATGCAGAACCCGAACTACATACCACAGCCACCGGCCGTTGCAGCTGTTGTGCCATTCCCAGCGCAACAAAAGCGGCCGAGCGTTCATCCACAATGCTGTAGGTTTTGATGTTTGGGTTCCAGGCGAAACCATTGGTAAGAGGTGCGTTACGAGATCCCGGAGAGATCACCACGTGATCTATTCCTTTAGCTTCACAAAGAGCGACTATAGATCTGGCAACCGGTATTTTTGGGTATTTCACTTTATCATTTTTTTGTGCCCGGTCAGGCATTTCTGGACCGGAATATTGAAACAAAAATACTATTTCAAAAGCACTTTTTTCATCGTCTGCGATTTATTCACCGTTTCCTCCCACTCAGCTTCAGGATTGGAATCTTTGGTGATCCCACCGCCCACAAAAAGATAAGCTGAATGATCTTCTAGCTTCATACATCTAAGGTTGACAAATAAAGAAGTTTCCTTTTTCACCGTGCGGTAAGCGAGATTTTCCACATTTCTCCTGTTCCCCGCCCTACTCCTGCTGTTTTGCAGGTTGAGCTCCCCAAGAAAGCCGGTGTAAAATTCCCGGTCATAATGTTCTTCGGAAAGTATAAAATTCTTTGCCTTTTCCTTTGGAAGTCCGCACACGGCCGGGGTTGGATGAAGAGCAGATATGAGGTTTTTCAGATTCACTCCTGAAGCGGAGATTGTTCCGGAAATATCCGTTTTTAGGTGCAGCAAATTTCCGGCTCTTGTAGTGTGAACCTCAGCGTTACTGACTTCGCTCGGGGGGATCCCTACCCTTTGCAGGTCCTCAAGAATGGAATCGGTTACAAATTGTTGTTCCTGTTTTTCTTTCTCTCCCCAGGTCACCTCTGTACTTCCTGCGAATTTCTGAGTTCCGGCTAAAGCCATGGTTTTAAAGCGGCTGCCCTCGATCTTCAGTAAAGTTTCGGGGGTTGCTCCCAACCACAACCCTACCCGGGGATGATACCACAGGTACACAAAGGCCGTAGGATAAGAATTAAGCAGGTCTATAAAAAGCTCAAAAGGATCGGGATCTGGTAATTTCACCCGTTCCTTTCTCGAGAGGACCACTTTTTGCAGATCTCCGGAAGTCAATGCTAAAAGCCCTTTTTTGACCAGGGATATATGTTGTTGTTTTTCTTCTTCGGAAGCTTCAGAAAAAATCAGCTCTCGATTTAGCTTTTTTGAGACCTCTACACCTAAAGTGTCAAAAATGGCTTTTTCAGAGGCTTCTTCCGGAATAAGAATCGCTTTTTTATGTTCATCGAAAGGGGCGAAAATGAATCCTGCTTCAGAAAAGTCGGAAGTGGTAAAAAGTTCCGCATTCCGCTGAAAAAAAGCGGTTCCCTCTTGCTCTTCCGGTTTTCTATAGGCTACAAAAGGCAATTTTTGTTCGTAATGCTTCCGAAGTATTTCAAAAATAGATCCTTCGGTCATACTTATTTCTTTTTGGGTAAGGTAATAGTGGTTAATTTAACCACCGAGATCAGATTTTCGGCTTCATCGGTGATTCTGATATCCCATAACTGAGTGGTTCTGCCTTTATGGAGATAAGTAGCCTTCGCAAACACGAAACCTTCAGAAATACTTTTTATATGATTGGCCGCGATTTCGATGCCGCGGACATAAAATTCATTGGTATCCAAAAAAAGGTAGCTCGCCATGCTGCCCACGCTCTCGGCAAGGGCCACTGTAGCGCCTCCGTGCAGCACTCCATCTGGCTGATGCACCTTTGAAGTTACCGGCATTTTCGCGATAAGGTAATCGTCCCCGGCTTCAGTAAATTCAATATCAAGGGTTTCCATGAGCGTGTTCTTGCAAACCTTTTTTGACAGCTCGCGAATTTCCTCTTTGGTCATAGTAAATAGATTGGTTACTTTGTAAAAGTACAAAACCAGCATAGAAAAATGATCAACGAAAAAGAGGTTTCTTACCAAACCACCAATACTTACAGCACTCTCAACGAACGCACAGATAAAACTGAAAATGTTTGGGTGGTCTTCCACGGGATAGGCTATTTGAGCCGGTATTTCCTGAAATATTTCCGGAAGCTTAACCACGAAAAAAATTACCTGATAGCCCCGCAGGCGCCATCTAAATATTATCTCAACGGAAAATATGAACATGTGGGCGCATCCTGGGCCACCCGTGAGAATACCGAAACTGAGATCGAAAATGTACTGACTTTTCTCGATAAGGTCTATGAAAAGGAAGGTCTCAAAAATGCCAAAAACCTAATACTTTTTGGCTACTCTCAGGGCGTTTCGGTTGTTTCCAGATGGGTGGCGCGCCGAAAACTAAATCCCTCACAGTTGATCTTTCACTCCGGAAAAATTCCAGCGGAATTACAGCCCGAAAACCTGCAACACCTTAAAAACTGTAACACCAGCTTTGTTTACGGCACTGATGATCCATTTATTAATGAAGAAATTATGAAGTCAGAAAAAGAGCGCTTGAAAATGCTATTTCCGGAAGGGCTTGAATTTTTGCCTTTTGATGGCGGACATGAAGTGAATAAAGATGTGATTCTGAAGTTGGCGGGGGAATAACTTCTATAGATATTGAATGTTGGGTTGGGCTTTTTTGACAGGTCGAACGGAGTCGAAACCTTATTACCAAAATTCTGCAACTTAGCGACCTCTCGACTGCCGGTAGGCAGACGCTCGAGGTGACATTGTGCTAAAACTTATTTGGAACTGGATTAAGAGAAGCTGAAACAAGTTCAGCTTGACCATAAGAACAAAAAAAGCGCTGCCAATTGGCAGCGCCTTTAAATTTTTAGAAGATCCCTCCTTTCGTCGGGATAAGCGATTCACAAGGTTTTGCTTTGCAAAACTTGTTCTCTGCTTACTTCACTTCTTCGAAGTCGACGTCTTCTACATCGTCACCTTGTTTAGAGTCACCTCCGGCTTGTCCGCCTTCAGGTCCACCCTCGGCTCCGGTTGCACCTTGTTGTGGTCCACCCGGCTGTCC
>JBAVJE010000096.1:0-15166 GCA_049687615.1 Salinimicrobium sp.
ACTTTGGAGGCCGATGAAATTGCCCAAACTGAAACTTATGATGAGGAGCCTCTTCACATGCGTCAGTTGCTAAAAACCAAGTTGGTGGATATGGATCTTTCAGTAAGAGCATTGAACTGTCTTAAAGCTGCTGAAGTTGATACCCTTGGAGACTTAGTATCATATAACAAAAACGACTTGATGAAGTTCCGTAACTTCGGAAAGAAATCCCTTACCGAACTTGAAGAGTTGGTAAATAACAAAGGCTTGAATTTCGGAATGGACTTGTCAAAATATAAACTGGATAAGGACTAGGCACGGTTTAATACCCACCTGTCAATATCTTTAAAAAATTAACCATCATAATTTGCTCCCCAAAATGGGTCGTAGCAAGATGATGAAACAAAAATGTCATGAGACACGGAAAAAAAATAAACCATTTAGGTAGGCAAACTGCTCATCGCAAAGCGATGTTGGCGAATATGGCTTGTTCTCTTATTGAGCACAAACGTATCAACACTACAGTTGCTAAGGCGAAAGCTTTGAAACAGTTTGTTGAACCCTTGGTAACAAAATCAAAAGAAGATACTACTCACAATAGAAGAATCGTATTCAGTAAATTGCGTGATAAAAATGCAATTACTGAACTGTTTCGTGAAGTAGCTCCTAAAGTTGGTGACCGTCCGGGAGGATATACCCGAATCATCAAATTAGGAAATCGTTTAGGGGATAACGCAGATATGGCGCTTATCGAACTTGTTGATTACAACGAGACCTATAACGTGAACAAACCTGAGAAGAAGAAGTCGACTCGTAGAGCCGGTAGAGGTAAAAAATCCTCTGATGAGGCTCAGAATGCACCAGAGGCTTCTGAAACTAAAAAGAACGAAGGTAAAGAGGAATAGAAATGAATCTTTCTTCATAAATTTTAAAAGGATAAGCTCAACAGCTTATCCTTTTTTTATATTATAAAAGTATATATTTTCGGGCAACCCAAAATTTAGATGTCAAAAAAGGTAAATTTGCTAAGACTTTAAAATGCATGCTATGAAATACCAAACCAGAAAAAAGGCTATCGTGCTACTTGAAGACGGAACGATTTTTCACGGTAAAGCCGTAGGAGGACGTGAAGGAAAAGCTTTTGGAGAAGTTTGTTTTAATACCGGGATGACCGGTTATCAGGAAATCTTCACAGATCCCTCTTACTTTGGGCAAATTATGGTGACCACCAATGCGCATATTGGAAATTATGGAGCCAATGAAGATGAAAAAGAAGCCGAAAAAGCGCAAATCTCAGGCTTGATTTGCAAAAACTTCAGTTATACCCAATCCAGGCCCGCCGCCGATGAAACATTACTGGAATTTCTGGACAGGAGCAATCTTTTGGCGATTTCTGACGTTGACACCAGGGCGCTTGTAACCTACATTCGTGAAAATGGTGCAATGAACGCTGTAATTACTACAGATTTTGAAGATCTTGATGCCTTAAAAGACGAATTGTCTAAAACACCCAATATGGATGGCCTTGAGCTGGCCTCAAAAGTGTCAACCAAAGAACCTTATTTCTTTGGGGAAAGATCTGCAAAATATAAAGTTGCCGTCCTTGACATAGGTGTCAAAAAGAGCATTTTAAAGCAGCTTTCCAAAAGGGATGTTTACTGTAAGGTTTTTCCTTACAATACACCTTACTCCGAAATGAAAAAATGGGAACCTAATGGCTACTTGCTTTCTAATGGTCCCGGTGATCCCAAACCTCTTAATAATGCAATTGGACTGGCTAAAGAAATTATGGAAGATGATGCTCCACTCTTCGGAATTTGTCTGGGCCATCAGGTAATAGCCTTGGCTAATGGCATCTCTACTTATAAAATGCATCACGGGCACCGCGGTATAAATCATCCGGTGATCAACCTGGAGACAGGAAAAGGTGAGATCACTTCCCAAAACCACGGATTTTCGGTTAACAAGGAAGAAACCGAGTCTCATCCAGATGTTACGGTCACTCATCTCCATTTAAACGATAATACCGTTGCCGGGCTGCGAATGAAAAACAAGAACTGTTTTTCAGTACAGTATCATCCCGAAGCAAGTCCCGGGCCTAATGATTCACATTATCTTTTTGATGAATTCATCCACAATTTAATAGACCAAAAGTCATAAAAACAGATCCCCGCCTTGCGGGGATCTTTTTATTGATATCTACATCGTATTCGTTAATAAAATTCTCTTAAATAGGCTCAACTAGGGCTTAGCTTTTTTACTATTCTTTTGAAGGTTTCGTATATTGCGGGCTCAAAATCAAGAAATTAATAAAATTTATAGATATGAGCATCATTGTTAATATTCATGCGCGTCAAATCTTTGATTCGAGAGGTAACCCTACCGTAGAGGTGGATGTTGAAACTGAAAACGGAATAGTTGGAAGAGCAGCAGTTCCTTCGGGAGCTTCAACTGGAGAACACGAAGCTGTAGAGCTTAGAGATGGCGGTAAAGATTACATGGGGAAAGGTGTTTCCAAAGCGATTAAAAACGTAAACGAAGTTATAGCAGAAGAGCTTCTTGGATATTCTGTTTTTGACCAAAATGTGATAGATCAGGCAATGATCGAGTTGGACGGAACACCAAACAAATCTAAGTTGGGTGCAAACGCCATTTTAGGTGTTTCTCTCGCGGTAGCAAAAGCTGCAGCCAATGAACTTAATATGCCTCTTTATAGATATGTTGGAGGTGTAAGCGCTAATACGCTGCCCGTTCCAATGATGAACATCATCAATGGAGGGTCTCACTCAGATGCGCCTATCGCTTTTCAGGAATTTATGGTGATGCCGGTTATGGCAAAAGATTTTTCTGAAGCATTGAAAATGGGAACCGAAATTTTCCATAATCTTAAAAAAGTACTTCACAAAAGAGGCTTGAGCACTGCTGTTGGTGATGAAGGAGGTTTCGCTCCTACGCTGGATGGAACTGAAGATGCCTTAGATACCATTTTGGAATCTATCAAAAATGCCGGTTATACTCCGGGAGAACAGGTAATGATCGCCTTAGATTGTGCTGCTGCAGAATTCTACGTAGACGGTAAATACGACTACACTAAGTTTGAAGGCGACAAAGGGAAAATAAGGACTAGTGAAGAGCAGGCAGAATACCTTGCTTCTTTAGCTGAAAAATATCCTATTATTTCTATTGAAGATGGAATGGATGAGAATGACTGGGAAGGTTGGAAAGTTTTAACAGAAAAAGCGGGCCACAAAATACAATTGGTTGGTGACGACCTTTTTGTGACCAATGTTGAGCGTCTTTCCAGAGGTATTTCAGAAAAGATTGCCAATTCAATTCTTATTAAAGTAAACCAGATTGGTACTTTGACCGAAACTATTTCAGCAGTGAATATGGCACATAATGCCGGTTACACTTCTGTAATGTCTCACCGTTCGGGAGAAACAGAAGACAATACAATTGCAGACCTTGCAGTAGCATTGAACACTGGTCAAATCAAGACCGGTTCGGCTTCCCGTAGTGACCGTATGGCAAAATACAACCAGTTGCTTCGTATTGAAGAGGAACTTGGAAGTGTAGCTTACTTTCCACAGGAAAAAGCTTTCAAGATCAAGAAATAATCTTCAATCATAGAGTTTTATAAGCCTTTCCCTTCCCGGAAAGGCTTTTTTTTTGTAAACCTGACGCATATCATATTTTGTCAAGAAGTAGCTGATTAGCTTTAGAACCCTGTTTATTTTCATCTTTTTAAGAAGTTCGCAAAAAGAAATGCTTCATACTGTTGAAACTACAACTGAAGAATAGTATCGGGTGGAAAATAAGCTAGATTTTTTGTAAATTAGAAATTCTTAAAATTATACTCATAAATCCATAAAAAATATGAATAAAGTAGCTACTGTAGAAATAGACGGGAAAAAATATGAACTGCCGGTAGTGGTAGGGACAGAAAATGAAATTGCTGTTGATATCATGCAATTGAGAGGTAAATCAAGCGCTATTACCCTCGATCCTGGTTACAAAAATACCGGTGCTTGTGAAAGCGCCATTACTTTCCTTAATGGTGAAGAAGGAGTCCTCAGGTACAGAGGTTACTCTATTGAAGAGCTGGCCGAAAAAGCAGATTTTCTTGAAGTAGCTTACCTTTTGATCTTTGGAGAACTTCCCAATGAAACTCAACTTCAAAAATTCAACACAGATATTCTCGATCAAAGCATTGTGAATGAGGATATGAAGACCGTGCTAAAAGGTTTTCCTGAAACAGCACACCCTATGGGAGTGCTTTCCTCACTTACCAGTGCCTTGACAGCTTTTAACCCGAAATCGGTTAATGTCGATTCTGAGGAAGATATGTATAAGGCTATTGTTAAGCTTTTGGCGAAATTCCCCGTGCTTGCCGCATGGACGCTTCGTAAGAAAAATGGTCAGAACCTTTACAACAAAGACACCAACATTGGGTATGTAGAGAGCCTGTTGAAAATGATGTTCCAGGATGACAAGAAAAGCACATATAAGCAAAACAAAACTGTTGTAAGTGCTCTTGATAAATTGCTTATTCTTCATGCAGACCATGAGCAAAACTGTTCTACTTCAACCGTAAGAATAGTAGGTTCTTCTCACGCCGGGTTGTTTGCGTCTATTTCGGCCGGTGTTTCTGCTCTTTGGGGTCCTCTTCATGGAGGGGCAAACCAGGCAGTGATTGAAATGCTGGAGGAAATAAAAGCTGATGGTGGTGATACCTCCAAATTTATTGAGAAAGCAAAAGATAAAGATGATCCTTTTAGGTTAATGGGCTTTGGACACCGTGTCTATAAGAATTTTGACCCTAGAGCTAAGATCATTAAAAAAGCCGCAGATGAAGTGCTTATGCAGCTTGGAGTTGATGATCCAATCCTTGAAATTGCAAAAGGTCTTGAAAAAGCCGCTTTGGAAGACGAATACTTCATCGAAAGAAAACTGTATCCGAACGTAGATTTTTATTCGGGTATTATCTATCGTGCGATGGGAATCCCAACCGAAATGTTTACGGTAATGTTTGCCATAGGTCGCCTTCCGGGATGGATTGCGCAGTGGAGAGAAATGAGGCTTCGTAAAGAACCAATTGGACGTCCACGTCAGGTATACATTGGAGAGACTCACAGAAAATTTAAATCTATCTCTCAAAGATAGTGTCTCGACTACAGCATAGATTACAACTAAAAGGCCGCCTAAATTATTTTAAGCGGCCTTTTATATTATAAAAGAGGTGTAGTTGAGAGTGCTTTTTAATATCCTTTTACAGGTCGCCAACGAAATTGATATAGTAATTGAAAGCAGCTTCCTGATAATGGTAACTTCCTGCTATTTTATAGGCTTTTGAGCTTATCTTCTCTCTTTCCTTTTTCTATATTTGCAAAAAATTTTTGGACATGAAATTAAATGTTAAAAATGAAACTTCACGTTTAAGAGCTGTTGTTTTGGGAACTGCAGAAAGCCTTGGAGGTACACCTTTGTTTTCAGATGCTTATGATCCCAAGTCGGCAGAGCATATTAAAGCCGGAACCTATCCCGTCGAAGCCGATATGATCAAAGAAATGGAGGCCGTTCGTGCTGTTTTTGAAAAGTATGATGTGAAGATCTTTCGTCCAAAACGTATCTCAGACTATAATCAAATCTTCACCAGGGATATTGGTTTTGTTATCGATGATAAGTTTGTTAAAGCAAATATCCTTCCTGACAGAGAGCAGGAAATAGAGGCTATTTCACATGTTCTGGAGGAGATTGATCCCGATAAGATCCTTCAACTTCCCGAAGATGCCCATGTAGAAGGAGGAGATGTGATGCTGCATAACGATTACTTGTTTGTGGGTACCTATTACGGAAGCGATTATTCCAACTTTATTACCGCAAGGACCAATAAACAAGCGGTAGAATATCTCAGAGAGTTATTTCCGGAGAAAAAATTAAAGTCTTTTAATCTCAAGAAATCCAATTATGAGCCTCGGGATAATGCGTTGCACCTGGATTGTTGTTTCCAGCCCGTAGGTAAAGACAAAGCTATTTTGTACAAAGGCGGGTTTTTAAATGTAGATGAGTATGAATGGCTGGTTGATTTCTTCGGAAAAGAAAATGTTTTTGAAATTACCCGTGACGAAATGTATGAAATGAACTCTAATATTTTTTCTATTTCTGAAGAGGTGGTGATTTCAGAAAGAAATTTTACGCGACTTAATACCTGGCTTCGCAATAATGGAATGACTGTTGAAGAGGTGCCGTATGCCGAAATTGCAAAACAGGAAGGATTGTTGAGATGCTCAACTTTACCCCTAATTAGAGACTAAAAAATTACATGAAACAAATTACAGATACTTTATTGATGGTGCGTCCGGTTGCTTTCAGAATGAATGAGCAAACGGCCGTTAACAATTACTTTCAGGAAGGGCTGCATCTGGCCAACGAAAAGATCAACTTACAAGCACAGGAAGAATTTGATGCTTTTGTTGAAAAATTGAGAGCTGTGGGAGTTCACGTAATCGTGATAGACGATGACAAAAAACTCGATACGCCAGATTCAATTTTTCCTAACAATTGGGTGACTTTTCATGAAAATGCCACGGCTGCCCTGTATCCACTTTTTGCCGAAAACCGCAGGAGAGAACGACGTGCCGAAGTTTTTGAAAAAATTGAAGAAGAAGGTTTCTTGATAAATAACGTGGTAGATTATACCAGTGCCGAAGAAGAGGGGCTTTTTCTTGAATCTACCGGGAGTATGATCCTTGACCGAATAAATGAAAAGGCTTACTGTGCCTTATCGCCCCGGGCAAATGAAGAACTACTCATTGAATTTTGTGAGGATTTTGAGCTTACACCGGTAATATTTACCGCCTATCAGGATGTTGATGGGAGAAGAATGCCTATCTATCATACCAATGTCATGATGTGTGTGGCAGAAAATTTTGCCGTGATTTGCCTAGATAGTATTGATGATCCAAAAGAACGAAAAAATGTTGTGAGGCATCTTAGAACAGACGGTAAAGAAATTATTGAGATTTCTGAAGCCCAGATGCACAGATACGCCGGTAATATGCTGCAGGTAGCTGGAAAAGATAATAAAAAATATCTCGTGATGAGCAAGTCTGCTTATGACAGCCTGCTGCCCACCCAGATTGCAGCCATTGAAAAACACTGTGAGATCCTGAGCAGTGATCTCGAAACCATTGAAACTTGTGGGGGCGGAAGTGCAAGATGTATGCTTGCCGAAGTATTTCTTCCAAAAAAGTAAAAATTTAAAGCCCTTGAAAAAGGGCTTTTTTGACACCTATATTTTTAAAGGTCTTCAATACGGGGCCCGGCGTTATCTGCCTTAAAATTCCTGACCTTTTTAATGAAACCGTGGATTTCAGTTTCGGCTGGGCCGGCCCAAACCTTTATGAAGTAGTGGTCTTTGTAAAATGAATATTCTTCGGCTTTACCTTTATAAATCTTCAGTTTATAATACGGGACGATGAGCGAGAAAGAATCTTGCTTTGCTTTAAAGCTAATAATGATTCCTTTTGGCCGCATTTCAATGCTGCACTTGCTATTGCCATCATTAAGCACCAGTAAATTATAAATGTCAATACTGGCAGCCGTTATGTAAAGCCCGTTAAGGCTGGTTTTTTGAAGCTTTCGGCGCTCTTCCAGCGTAAAAGGCTTTCCCACAGCAGCGTTTATCTCTGTCTTTTTTTCTGAAAAACCTTCCGATACATTAATGATCATTTTATCAGTTTATCATAAAGGTATGCATTTGCCTTCAAAGGCTTTAACAAAGCTGTATTTTCTGTTATCTTTGCAGCTTCCGGTGGAAAGCCGAAAATAAATTTAGAATAAATGAGCGTTCAAAACACACTTTCTGCACAGGTAAAAGAGGCGGTAAAATCCCTTTTTGGAGTAACATTGGAAACGGTTGAATTTCAGCCTACCCGCAAAGATTTTGAAGGAGACGTCACTCTGGTGGTTTTCCCAATGTTGCGCCAAATCAAAACCAGCCCCGTAAAATTGGGTGAAGCTATTGGTGATTATCTTGTAGAGCATAACTCTGAAATAGAGAAATTCAACGTTGTCCAGGGCTTTCTCAATATTGTCCTGGATGACCAGTATTACCTAGATTTCTTCAGAAAAATGAAGGATGATGAGGACTTCGGAAGAAAACCGGAAGGAGATAATTCCATAATGGTAGAATATTCTTCGCCCAACACGAATAAACCATTGCACCTGGGCCATATCAGGAATGTGCTTTTAGGATATTCGGTTTCTGAAATCATGAAAGCTGCCGGTAACAAAGTTTATAAAACCCAAATCATCAATGATCGGGGTATACATATCTGTAAATCAATGCTGGCTTGGCAGCGCTTCGGAAATGGTGAAACTCCACAAACTTCGGGGTTAAAAGGAGATAAGCTGGTTGGGAATTATTACGTAGAGTTTGATAAAGCATACAAAAAAGAGGTCGCCGAACTTGTCGCTCAGGGAAGATCTGAAGATGATGCAAAAGCCGAAGCCCCTGTTTTGAAAGATGCCCAGGAAATGCTGAGAAAATGGGAAGCCGGTGACGAAGCGGTCGTGGCGCTTTGGAAGACCATGAACCAGTGGGTTTATGACGGATTTGAAGAAACTTACGACAAGTTGGGAGTAGATTTCGATAAAAATTACTACGAAAGCAATACCTACTTGTTGGGAAAAAACGTGGTGGCAGAAGGTCTGGAAAAGGGCGTTTTTTACAGAAAAGAAGATGGCAGTGTTTGGATAGACCTCACAGATGAAGGTCTTGACGAAAAAATTGTGCTCAGGAGCGATGGTACTGCTGTTTATATGACCCAGGACATTGGAACTGCAATTCAGCGAGTGAAGGATTTTCACATTAATGGGATGGTCTATACCGTGGGTAATGAACAGGATTATCATTTTAAAGTACTGTTTTTGATCCTGAAGAAGCTTGGTTATGACTGGGCAGAAAATCTTTATCACCTAAGTTACGGGATGGTGGATCTTCCTGGCGGAAAAATGAAGAGCCGTGAAGGAACAGTAGTCGACGCCGATGATCTTGTGGCTGAAATGGTTAAAACGGCCGGGGAAATATCTGAAGAACTTGGTAAGCTGGAAAGCTATTCCGAAGAAGAAAAAGAAGAGCTTTACAGGGTTATAGGCCTGGGGGCTTTGAAATATTATATTTTGAAGGTAGATCCAAGAAAGCGTATCCTGTTCAACCCCGAAGAATCTGTAGATTTCCAGGGAAATACAGGACCTTTTATTCAGTACACCTACGCGAGAATTCAGTCGATTCTTCGGAAGGCTGAATTTGATTATTCCAAGGCTATTACAGATTACAAACTGAACAACAAGGAGAAGGAATTGATCAAACAGCTACAGCTTTATCCGGAAACCGTGGTTCTGGCTGCTGAAAACCATAGCCCGGCTTTGGTCGCAAATTATACCTATGATTTGGTCAAGGAGTTCAATAGTTTTTACCAAAATGTTACTATTCTTGGTACAGAAGACGAGATAGAGAAGAAATTTAGGGTGCAACTTTCAAAAGCGGTGGGAGACGTGATTAAATCTTCCTTTGGACTACTTGGAATTCAGGTGCCCGAAAGAATGTAAACGAACTTCTAAAGTCAAAGGCAAGGCGCTAAAGGTTAGTGGTTTGTAAAATGTCATTTTCAGTCCGTTTTCTGAAATAGGCCTTTCCGAAGGCACAAAAATTTTGAACTTGAAGTGTCATTTAAAAAGTTTTCACTTCAGTCTCAAATCATTAAATTTGCAACTGCCGAAGATGGCAGGTTCTTATAAACAAGAGAGATTATGTTTGATAGTTTAAGTGATAAGTTAGATAATGCCTTACACGTTCTTAAAGGACATGGGCAGATCACCGAAGTTAACGTTGCCGAGACCCTAAAGGAGGTAAGACGTGCGCTGGTCGACGCCGACGTGAATTATAAGATTGCCAAGGAATTCACCAGTGTTGTTAAGGAAAAGGCTTTAGGGCAGAACGTGCTTACGGCTCTTAAACCGGGACAAATGATGGTGAAGCTCGTAAAAGACGAGCTTACAGAGTTAATGGGTGGAGAAGCAGAAGGGATAAATCTTTCGGGGAATCCTTCTGTAATACTCATGTCTGGTCTGCAGGGTAGTGGTAAAACGACTTTTTCAGGAAAACTTGCGAACTATCTCAAGACTAAAAAGACGAAAAAGCCTTTGCTTGTGGCGTGTGATGTATATCGTCCGGCGGCGATCAATCAGTTGCATGTTGTAGGAGAGCAGGTTGGGGTCGAAGTTTTTAGTGACGAAGGCAATCAGGATCCCGTTGCAATTTCAAAAGCGGCCATCGCTTATGCAAAAGAAAATGGTCACAATGTGGTGATTATTGATACGGCAGGTCGTCTTGCAATCGATGAAGTCATGATGACCGAGATTGCTAATATTCATGCTGCTATTCAGCCTCAGGAGACCCTATTTGTGGTAGATTCCATGACCGGGCAGGATGCAGTGAATACAGCTAAAGCATTCAACGAGCGCCTAAACTTTGACGGTGTTATACTTACTAAATTGGATGGTGACACCCGGGGTGGGGCTGCAATTTCCATTAAATCTGTTGTTAATAAGCCAATCAAGTTTATTGGTACCGGTGAAAAGATGGATGCGATCGATGTGTTCTATCCTTCCCGTATGGCCGACAGGATTCTTGGAATGGGTGATGTGGTATCACTTGTTGAAAGAGCTCAGGAGCAGTATGATGAAGAGGAGGCAAGGAAACTTCAGAAGAAAATCGCCAAAAACGAATTTGGATTTGATGATTTTCTAAGTCAGCTTCAGCAGATCAAGAAAATGGGATCGATGAAAGATCTTATGGGAATGATTCCGGGAGCAGGTAAAATGTTAAAGGATGTAGATATTGACGATGACGCTTTTAAACATATTGAAGCCATAATTCATTCAATGACTCCCGAAGAAAGATCTAAACCTTCCTCTATAAATGCAAGTCGCAAAAAACGTATAGGAAAAGGATCGGGTACTTCGGTGCAACAAGTGAACCAACTGTTGAAGCAGTTCAGCCAGATGAGCAAGATGATGAAGATGATGCAAGGCGGTGGAGGCCGTAAGATGATGCAGATGATGAAGGGAATGAAGTAAGCTGGAAAGGACTTATAAATTATACGATCAATAAATAACCAGGGCAAATTGAGGTCAAAGCCTGTTAACTGCCAACTAATAACTGCACACTAGATATGACGCTCCTCGATGGTAAAAAAGTAAGCAATGAAATTAAGGATGAAATTGCCTTAAAAGTTCAAGGAATGAAAGACCGCGGGGAAAAAGTCCCGCACCTGGCTGCAATCATTGTAGGAAACGATGGGGCGAGTATGACCTATGTTTCCAGCAAGGTGAAAGCCTGTGAGAGAGTAGGCTTCGAGTCTTCTCTATATAGAATGTCTTCTACCACCAGTGAACTGGAGTTGCTTGCAAAGATTGAAGAACTCAACCAAAACGATGACATCGACGGTTTCATAGTACAGCTTCCGCTTCCGCCTCAAATCAACACGCAGAAGGTTTTACTTGCAGTAGATCCAGACAAGGATGTGGATGGTTTTCATCCTACCAATTTC
Source organism: Salinimicrobium sp. (assembly GCA_049687615.1). GTDB lineage: Bacteria > Bacteroidota > Bacteroidia > Flavobacteriales > Flavobacteriaceae > Salinimicrobium. The sequence goes on from JBAVJE010000096.1 coordinate 11,595, forward strand.
GGGAAGATGTCTTTAGATATGACTTCTTTTATACCTGCTACTCCTTATGGTATTCTTGAGCTTCTGGAGCGGTATGACATTCCTACAAAGGGGAAACATACAGTAGTGATAGGGAGAAGCTATATTGTAGGCAGGCCGATGAGCATCCTTATGGGGCGTTCAGGATTTCCGGGAAATTCTACGGTTACTCTCACCCATGAATTCACTAAAAACATTACCCAAATTACCTCGCAGGCCGATATCATTATTATTGCCGTAGGAATTCCAAACTTTCTGAAAGCTGAAATGATCAAAGACGATGCTGTAGTTATTGATGTTGGTATTACGAGGGTTCCCGATGAAGAAAAGGAAAGGGGTTACCGTATCGTAGGAGATGTTGACTTTGAGAATGCTAGTAAAAAAGCCTCCTTTATCACACCGGTTCCGGGAGGGGTAGGGCCAATGACAATTGCGATGCTTCTTAAAAACACGCTATTGGCACGTACTACCCACCTCGCAAAAATGGCAAAAACGCACTAAGCTTAATTTCCCTTTTTCTGAGCTATTTTCCAGTCTAGATAAGAGTGCAAATCTGTCTGAACAAATCTTAAGACAATAGTGAAAAGTGCGAAATCGTCTACATATCCAATTCCGGGAATGAAGTCCGGCACTATATCCATTGGATTAAAAACATAAAGCAGGGCGAAAACTGTTGCGGCAACTGTGAACCACGGGGTTTCGGTATATAATCCTTTTTGATAATCCTTCAGCATTCCATAGGTGATCTGGCCGAGTTCGGCATATTTTTTCATTCCCTGTCCCGAAAGCTTTTTGTTGATGGCTTCTTCATTATCCATCACTAATTCAAGGTCATCGTCTTTGACCTTCCCTATTTCGGTCTTTAAGAATTTCTCATCAACTTTCTTTTTGACGTCTTCTAACATAGCAGTTTTTTTAAATTTTATTTTCCGTTTTTCCGTATTCGTGTTTGTATATCTTTAAGATAAGTAAAAATAGGGAGACGAGCAATGGCCCAAAGATGAGCCCGATAAATCCGAACAGCGGCACCCCTACTATCACCCCAAATAGCGTTATCAATGGATGAACACTGGCAAGACGGTTAAGAATGTAGAGCCTTAGGATATTATCTGTAATTCCCACAACTACAAAGCCGTAGATTAGGATAAACATTGCCTGCCAGTCCATTCCCTGAGAGAAAAGAAGGATGGCCACCGGTACAATTCCTATCGCGGTTCCTATAAATGGAACCATAGCGCCAATAGAGGTAATGACAAACCAGAATAATGGATCGGGGACCCCAACAACTAAAAATCCAATGAGTGCAACCACACCTTGAAAAAATGCCACAAGTGGGATTCCCATCGCATTTGATTTTACCAGTTCATCCCCTTCTTCTCCAATAGTTTTCAAATTCTCTTCTCCCAGGGGAATGTAGGAAATCACCATGCCTTTTAGCTGGTGCCGGTTCATTAGCATATAATAAAGCATAAAGTACATGATGCCTATAGAGATAAAGGCGTTAAATGTGCCAACCCCCAGTGATTGAAGGTTATTAGACATCCAGTTGGCTACACTTGAAGAATCAATAGTTTGACTAAGGTCATATCCCGTATATTGCTCCAAATCGGTTATCTGTTCTTTTACGGCCTGCAGCACTTTTTCTGAATTTGAGACCGCTTTCCCAATCTTGGAAGTCAACATCAGGACGGTGAGTGAAATAGGCACCAGAATTCCGACAAAGGAAAGAAAGATCAAAAATGAAGATGCCAACACCGGTTTCCAGCCTCTTTCCACCAGGGTGTCCATATATTTTCGCATTACTACATGAAGAGTGATAGCACCTAATACTCCCGAGAGATAAGGGATAATTTCCCGAAAGATTAAAACTAGCATGAACAGGATAAGTAGTAATACAAAAAGCTGTCTTACCAAGGAGGGTTTTAATCTGTTCATTTGACTGGTGCTATTTTGCGAAAAGTTGGTTCATGTCTTTAAACGCCTTAAATTCTAGGGCATTCCCCGAAGGATCTTTAAAAAACATAGTGGCTTGTTCTCCCACTTTACCCTCAAAGCGAATGTAAGGCTCAATGATAAATGCGATATTTTTCTTTTTCAGATCTTCAGCAAAATTCCAGAAATTTTCCCATTCCAGGACTACTCCAAAATGAGGGATAGGCACATGTTTTCCGTCAACAGGGTTGCCGGCAGCCTTACCGCTACCTTCAGGCTCTTTGTAATGAATAACCATTTGATGGCCAAAGAAGTTGAAATCTACCCATAGATCATCGCTCCTGCCTTCTTCACAGTTAAGCGTGTCGCGATAAAATTTCCGGGCTTTTTCCAAATTATCTACTGGAATGGCCAAATGAAAGGGTTGAATTTTCTCCATTTAGTGATTTCTCAATGCTTTGATCAATTCTTCCTTGTCCATTTTTGAACGGCCTTTTATACCAACTTCCTTTGCCTTATCATAAAGCTCATTCTTGGTTCGCTCCTCATATTTCCGGGCATGGCCTCCTTTTTTACCAGAATTTGAGGAATTAGCTATTCTTGCAGCCTTTTCTTTACTTGCTCCTTCATCTCGCAAAGCTTCGTATTGGTCTTCGTCTTTAATCCTGTTTCCCATTTTTTATTTAAAAATAGGCAGAGATTCTTAAAATTTCGCTTAACTCTTTGTTAAGATTCCTTTTTTCGCCTGTTGATCTTCTTAAAGCCTGAACTTTTTTTAAAGCGAGAACCTTTCGGTTTTTCTCTTATATCAGATTTTTTTTCTTCTGAAGATTTTTTGGGTTTGGTCTCAGGACGGGGCAGGGAAGCTTCTTTTGTTTTCGTCGATTCTGAGGTGAGCATATCGAGTTTTTCCAGTTCTTCTGGGGTAAGGTTTCTGTACTCGCCCACCGGGACATCAAGAGGAATATTCATGATCCTGATGCGTTTTAGTTTTACAACCGCAAAGCCCAGGTATTCGCACATGCGGCGAATCTGCCTGTTGAGTCCCTGTGTAAGTACAATCCTGAAAACAAATTTACTTACCTGCTCTACCTCGCATTTACGGGTTATAGTGTCTAAAATGGGAATTCCGTTGGACATTCTTTCGATAAAATCATCATTGATCAACCTGTCTACGGTCACGATATATTCCTTCTCGTGGTTATTCCGTGCCCTTAAGATCTTGTTTACGATATCTCCATCATCGGTCAATAAAATCAGGCCTTCACTGGGTTTGTCCAGCCTCCCGATTGGGAAAATCCGTGTGGGATAATTGATGAAGTCTACGATGTTTTTCTTCTCCTTCGGGTTGGTGGTACAAACAATACCTACAGGTTTATTGAAAGCCAGGTACACATTTTCCTTTTTTGAAGGGCTAATTACTTCTCCATTCACCCTTACTTCATCACCGGGGGCAACTTTGGTCCCCATTTCAGGTACTTCTCCATTAATAGTTACTCTTCCCTGTTCAATGAGAGCATCAGCTTTTCGGCGGGAGCAGTATCCTACTTCGCTAAGGTATTTGTTAAGTCGGGTAAGGTTGTCTTCAGCCATTAAAGAGGTTTAAAAAATGTCATTTTTGA
>JBAVJE010000097.1:0-8123 GCA_049687615.1 Salinimicrobium sp.
CCTTGAATAATACCTTCCCCAATTTTTTTGACGGTCCAGGTACCCAGTCCCTGCCATACTAGATTAGCTGTGCTGTCCTTAACAATAAAAGCCCCCCTGTCATGCCCTACATAGAGTTCATCGTCGATTTGGTTTATGCTCCATACCTGCCCGGTTGTTCCCGGGACCAATTTAAAAATGCCTTCGGCCTCTTTCTCTTTATAATACAAGCCTTGGTTGGAGCCGAGGTAGATTATTCCGTCCACAACAGCACTACAATATACCGTTCCAATATCTCCAAAAGTATCAACGAAAAGCCGGAAGCGACTGTTTTTATTAATTACAGCAATACCATTGTCCAAACCACCCCAAAGATTACCTTCCTTATCTTCCATAATTGATAGAAAAGTATTGTTCATAACAGTAGGTTGAGAAATATGAAATTTCTTCTTACCTAAAGCGTCAATAACATATAAACCTCCTCCAATGCTCCCCAAAGCAAGACTACCATCCTCCAGGTATTCTGCAGAAAAAAAACTTTCCGATGATGGGTAACCTTCAATTGGAAAAACCTCCCATTGATTACCCGTAATTATAAAGAGACCATTATCTCGTGTGACAGCTAAAATCTTTTCTTCGCCATATGGAAAAAGACCGACGATAACTTTATTTCCAATCTTATTGTTAGAGATAAACGGTTTACCAAATCCGTCTTCCACAACAAAAAGACCTTTATCGACTACCTGGAAGTATATCTTCTTTCTGATCTTGAAAAGATTAGAAATATTTTTTTCTGTGACAATAGAACCAACTTGACCGGAATTCTTATTGAAGCTGTAGAGTCTTTGATGACTTTGAAAAATAACATGGTCATCCACTTCTTTTATGTCCCAAAATTGTTCACCATCTACGAGACCAGAGGCAATGGAATCTTTTAAAGAAATATACTGAAGTCGACCGTATCTATTAGGCTTCCAGTAGCCGAAATCCATATATGATCCTGTGAATACCCGATCCCCCGATGCCAGAACGGATCTTAAAGCTGTTTTTTCAGGGGCTTGATATAAATTCCAGTGTTCTCCATCAAACTGAAGCAGGCCTGAATTGTTCGCTACATAAATTTGTTTGTCATCCCCTTGTGAAATCATCCAGTTTTGATTTCCTGCTTTGTAGTCATTGGGACCAAAATTAATGATGGGAGGCAATGCCTGGGCATTCATTGCCAAACTCTGAAAAAAAATAAGAAAAACTGTTATAAAATACCTCACAAGAATTATAGTTGACTGGGGGAGAACCTATGACAAATATAACCTCATTTTGATCTTATAAAAATTAAATTAAAGCTTTTGACCTGGTCATTCATGAGGAATAAAAGGAATTTTACCCGCTAATATTGCAGCAATAAAATTTTTCCTACCCCCGTCTTCACTTTAAGAAAATTTTTAATTAAGGCTTTTACAAATGTTATATTCGGTTAAAATGTTATGCAATTCTCCCATTTTTTCGAAACTTATGAGTCCAGATCAACCATAAGTATATTAAACCAGAAGCATCCTACATGATTTGTTCTTGCTTAAGGCATTGCCTTCAAAAACTACTGCTTTGCCTGTTTCTCATTCCTTCTATTTCACCGGCACAACAAATCCCGGTAAAACCGGAGAAAAAAGAGATCTCCCATTCATTTTTTATCACTGCCAATACCGGTCTTAGCCAGAAAAAGGATGTGCTACAGGCAATTATAAAAAACGCAAAAACAGTTAAAAATCCGACATTGCTCCTCCTTGGAAATGTAACAAGGGATGATGGTTTCACCGATTCAAAGAAAAGTAAAGATTTTCTTCGGAAAGAGCTGCTTTCGCCACTTGAACAATTTCCGGGAAATATTATTTTCACCCCGGGAACTAATGAATGGAATTCTACTGCCCCTCAGAGTATAGACGATCTAAAGGCCTTTCTTCATGAGAGGAATCAAAAATTTTGGCCAGATGCCGGCTGTCCCAATGAAAAGGTACCTCTAGGAGACGATGCGGTTATCATAAGTATTGATTCCCAGTGGTACCTCGAAGACTGGGATGAGCATCCAGATATGAACAATGAATGTAACCTTAACAGCCGGGAACAATTCTTTGTTGAGTTTAAAAATGATCTCGAGGACAGCCAGGGCAAAACTGCAATCGTGCTCCTGCATCATCCGGTTATGAGCAACTCAAAAATGCCATTTTTCGCACAGATTACCGGCGTGACTTCACAGTCCTTTCAAAACAAGAAGTATCGTGAACTCCGCGGGCGTTTGGAAACACTGGCGAGTCTATTTGACGATGTTATTTTTGTATCGGGGGCCGATCATAACCTACAGTATCTCCATAATGGACGTAATCCCCAAATCATTAGCGGTGCATCCGGTAATGAAACTCACCCGGTACGACTACGAAAGGATGGGAAATTTGTTTCGGGGGAGCCGGGTTATGCCTTATTAATCGTTTATGAAGATGGTTCGTCAAAAGTGGAATTTTACGGTGTCAAAAATGAGTTTTCGGAGCAGCTTTTTTCCGAAGAAATCGCCCCGGAAAGGCCATTTTTGGATTCCCTTGATTTGCAACCTTATAAGGACACTACCCGTTACCGTTCTGCTTCTATCTATAAGCTTGAAGAGACTGAAAAAGGTGGAATTTATAAGGGGTTATGGGGAGAGCGCTATAGACAGCTCTACGGAAAACAAATTAAAGCTCCTGTTTTATTCCTGGATTCAATGCCCGGCAATATGAGACCAATTTTTGAAGCCGGGGGACAACAATCACGCTCTCTACGACTCATTGATGATAACAAAAATGAATATACCCTTAGGGCGTTGCGAAAAGCCCCGCTGCAGTACATACAGGCAGACGTAGTAAAAACTAACGTGATTCGTGATTTTTTGACCAACACCATCGCCGAACGTTATGTTTCAGATTATTTTACAACCGCCCATCCTTATGCACCTTTTGCGGTAGACGAGCTTTCTTCTGAAGTAAACATTCCTCATACCAGTCCCGAGATCTATTTTCTTCCGAAGCAAAAGCGCCTCGGAATTTACAACGAAGATTATGGTAATGCCCTATTCATGTTGGAAGAGCACGTGGGAAAAGAGAACCGTGAATTTGACATTTTTGGCTCCCCCGATAACATCCTGAGCACGGCTGATCTACTAAAGGAGCTAAAGGAATCTCAGGATGCTTATGTCGACCAGAAAAAATACATAAGGGCGCGGCTTTTTGATATGCTCATAGGCGACTGGGACAGGCACCAGGACCAATGGCGCTGGGCGCAGTACAATGAGAACGGAAAACAGCGTTTTGAACCCATTCCCCGGGATCGCGACCATGCATTCTCCAAATATGACGGGCCCATGATTGCATTTTTAAAGTCTGTGATCCCTTTGCTTCGGAAAATGCAGAGTTATGATGAAGATCTTAAGAGTGTGAAATGGTTCAACTGGTCGGGGTATCCGCTGGACCAGCGCTTTATTACTACAGCAGGATGGCAGGAATGGAAAAAGCAGGTAGAATATCTTCAAAATAACCTCACAGATGAAAAAATTGAAAAAGCGTTTTCAAGTCTCCCGGAAGAGGTGCAGGATAAAAGCATTGAAGATATCATAAAAAAGATGAAAGGGCGAAGAGGGAATCTTCTGAAGATTGCCCGAAGCTATTACGACTATTTGCAGGACTTCCAGGTGATCACAGGAAGTGATAAAGATGATATATTTAAAATCAACCGAAAGGCCTCTGGAATTACCGAGGTAAAGATTACCAGGGAAGGAAAGGAAATCTTCAGCAAAAGCTATACTTCTGAAGAAACCGATGAAATATGGCTCTACGGTCTTAACGGCAAAGATAGGTTCGAAGTCTCAGGTAAAGGCGAAGATCTTATCAAACTGAAGGCTATAGGCGGCCAAGACGAAGACACCTACTCCTTTATCAATACGAAAAAAATAAAACTTTACGATTATAAAAGCAGAGAAAGCATTATTACCAATCCCAATTCTAAAAAAAGCTTGGTAGATTCTTATGACATCAACACTTTCCAATACCAAAAACGCAAACACACGATCAATAAGTTGATACCCGTAGCAGATTATGTGTCAGATCTTGGATTTACACTAGGCATCAAAGATATTTATACTACCTACGGACTTTCGCTCAACCCTTTTACCACACAGTACATTTTGGCTGCCAATTATTTTTTTGCCAGCAACGGCCTTAAATTTTCTTCATCGGCAGAATTTGCAAATATAATTTATAACTGGAACCTAAGGTTCGAGGGCGCTTACGCAAGCCCAAACTATACATTCAATTATTTTGGCAGCGGGAATGAACCTGATTATAATTTTGGAGAAACGTCCAGTAGCTATAATCGGGTGAAAATACGTGAATGGAATGTGGGGACCGCGTTGGTGTGGCGCAATAAGATCGGGGCAAGCTTTTATTTCAAGCCCCTATTGGAATCTTTTAAAGTAGATTATAACACCGATGATTATGTGGGAAAGAATTTTTCTTCCAAAAATGCGATTTTTGACAGTCAATTATACGCCGGGGCCGAGGCTAATTTCCATTTTCTCAATAAGAACAACCCGTCTTATCCAAGCCTGGGCAGCGAATTAAATATTACGGCAGGTTATAAGAAGAATATTGACAGCCACAATAACAAATTCGGTTATATAGAACCGTATTTCTCGATAGACTACCCAATCATTCCCAGTGGCTTTGCGGTTATTGCCACAAAAATAGGCGGGAAAGCCGTTTTTGGAGATAACTTTGAATTTTATCATGCTGCCACTTTAGGGGGAAACGAAAGCCTTAGGGGATACCGCAATCATCGTTTTAACGGGAAACGATCCTTTTACCACAGCACAGATCTTCGCTCTGCGGTAGGTTTGGTTCGCACAAAATTTATTCCCTTGATTATTGGAGTATCGGCCGGATTTGACTACGGAAGGGTTTGGATGGAGGACGAACCTTCAGAAAAATGGCATAATGATTATGGCGGTGGTCTCTGGATTAACGGATTCTATGCCTTAACGGCCAATGCAGGATTTTATCATGGAGATGACGGCAACAGGCTTGCTTTCACGTTGAACTTCAAATTCTAATAATTACCGTATAAATTAAAAGCCGACTGAAACAGCCGGCTTTTACCACTCTCTATCATGAAAACAGTAACCCCAGAATATTAATGCTGGTGAGTGGTGAGAATTTTCAACCTATCAACTGTGTAAATATAGATGCATTGTTTATATATTAATGTAACAAGAGTTACAGTAGACAAACAATTTTAATAAAAAACCGGAGGAAAATTCCTCCGGTTTTTTCAATCAACTCAATTATCAACAAAAATGCTTAATAATTCTAATTTGGTTCCATCCCCATCAGTTTAAAGATGAAAATCTTCAGTAAAAACATACTATTGAGATCTTCTATCAAATCACTTTCATTAAGACGAAACATGTCTACAGTCAATTTACAAGCTTAGATTTTCAACTCCCAAAGTTGATGGAATTTCAGGAATTATATAACAGCGGCATTGCGGGTTCTCTCTTTTCTTCATCATATCCCAAGCAGCCATTTGTATCCATTCCCGGAAGACCTCATACTATCTAGGATTATAGGTTGTTATTCTCTACGCTTGATTTGTTGAACTTGTAGCTTACCCCAACCATTATTAAATCGGTTGTCATGTCATAAGACACTTCGCTCCCCGGTACTGCTCCATAGGGAGGGTAATTTTGAGCCATCATTGGATTTAACATAGGGCCTGCTGTTTCTCCATCGCTAGCTCCATGATGATAGACCGCGTCAATAGTTAGATTGTCGCTAAATTCATATCCTAGACCAACCTGGAACGCATTTTTAATAATGGCTGTCGCCGGAATGTTGAAAAATGCAACTTCATCAGCAATAGGAGCACTACTATAAGTATATCCTATTCTTACCGGAAGTCTATCGATTCCTTTATATTGAAGACCGGCTGAAATTATATCCATATTATCCCAACCAAATCCTTTTACAGAGGCTGTTTGAGTCCATCCGGTTTCAGAAAAACCATCGGTATTTTCATAATCCACAAATCTGTAATCAAGAGCCAAATCAAAATCTCCTGCTGAATATCCTAATCCTAAAGATAAAATTGCAGGATAATCCATATTAAATTTATTGGTAGAAGTTTCGCCGTCTAAATAAGTATTGTCGAATTCTAAATCACTAAAATGCTGCCCGGTTTTATAAGAAACCCCCGCTTTAAATCCTGTGTCTCCTCCATAGAATAGACCTACCTGACCACCAAATCCAAAGGCCGAGGCTTTGTCTGTACCAGGATATCCGGCAGCAGTAGGATTTGCAGTAGGGTTAGGTTGTAGTTCTAAGGCGGCGTAGTTTATGGTAGGGCTTATTCCGAAAGAAAAGTTATCGGTGATTTCATAAGCATAGGTAAATCCACCTTGTACCAACATATAATCAGACTCTATACGACCAAAACCACCCATGCTTTGAGGCATGTTAATTGGATTGGTATTGCTCTCCGGGAAAGTTACACCGAAACCGCTAATCCCAAAAATAGAAGCCCCAAAAGTGTGTTTACTATCTGCAGAACCCCAAACCATTGCTAAAGCAGGCATAGGAGAAATACCACGATCATCTTCTGTGGTACCGCTCATAAATTCTCCTGTAGGTTGCATTGTGGTTTGATCAAATACGGGAACTGTACTATTAAGTTCGGGAGAGGAAAAGAACAAGCCGATATCAAACCGGATTCTGGTGTCATCAAATTTTGAAATTGCCGCAGGGTTCCATTGTAGGGCACCAGAAATGTCGAGGGGTTGCGCAGTGGCTGCACCTCCCATTGACATATTCACACTACCCATGCCCTGCATGACATGGCCTGCCTGACCAAAAGCCAGTACAGAGAATAACGAAAAAAGTGAAGTAAAAAGTAATTTCTTCATGATAGGTAATTTAAATTAATCTTAAACTTCATTTTGCCGGCTAAAGAAAAAACCCAGCCAAATTTTCCATTTGGGAGGCAAGATGAAAGGTTAGTTGTAATTTGGTTGAATCATTTTAAAGTTAACATCTGTGTTTAAGGGCTGGAAATAACAGCATAAAGGTAAACCTAGTCTCGGGCTTCCTTTGTAACATTGGTTACATAAAAGTAATATTTTTATAAAAAATTTAATGATAGTTCAAATTAATTTTATTTAATATATTTATATGGCCTTTTTATGAGAATATCATTAATATCTTATATCGAAATAAACTATGACTGATGTCAGTTTTCTTCGCTTTTTTCCATAAAAAAACCGGATCAAGGAGATCCGGCCTAAAAATTGGATTTTTTAAACTTTTTACTATTTTACTGCTCGATAGTCAAATTCCTGACCTCCTATAGAGATTCCTGCCATGGCACCTGCTTTAGGCATAATTGCCACTCCGGCACCGTTCTCAAAGCTAATCGCCTTACCTTTTCCTTTATCCCAGATCACAGCAGAAGCACTTCCTCCAAATTCGAATTTTCCTTTTTTAAAGCTATCCAGAGCTTCCTGGGTTTTAAAGACGATTAGTTCCCGAAAGGCTTTTCCTCCAAACTGGAATCCTATATCGATCTGTCTTAGCTCGGCATATCCAACAACTTTTCCTTTTTCATAAACTACACCATTACCGGCTGCACCCCCAAGAACCCATGCTCCTTTTCCAACATTTGGAAAAATAGCATATCCTGCGGCACTTGAAAGTGTACTTTCAAGACTGGCGTCAACTTCCATAAATGCGGCTTTAGATTCTTTCGCATCGGCTTTTAATCCTTCTCTTTTATCCATATCTACGACCTTTTCCTGATCGCCTTTATCCTGGGCAACTACGTTTGCAGAAGCAAAGAGCAACATCATCGCAAAAAGGCCGGTGGTTAATTTGTAAGTAATGCGTTTCATAACGTTTAAATTTTTTACGGTTTCACCCAAATTACAGAATAAGAGCACTAAAGAATGTTAATCGCAAGTTATTTCACTAAATGTTAAGCTTTTCCGGCTATGGATTTAACAAAAAATAAACCATGTAAAAACGAAAACCCCGACAATCAAGGATCGTCGGGGTTTTTAAGTTTAAAAAAGTAGCCTC
>JBAVJE010000098.1:0-4799 GCA_049687615.1 Salinimicrobium sp.
AGCCTATCCCGGTTCGGCTCCAGAAGAGATCGAAGAGGGTATTATTCTTAAAATAGAAGATAACCTTAAAGGGCTGGTGGGAATTGACAGGGTAACCTCGGTGGCTCGTGAAAGCGGTGGTTCTATTACCGTAGAGATCGAGCAGGACGAGGACATCGATGTCATGTTGACCGAGGTGAAGAATGCTGTAGACCGGGTGCCTACTTTTCCGGCAGGCATGGAACCCCTGGTGGTCTCAAAACAGGAATTTACTAGGCCTACCATATCTTTTGCGGTAAGTGGGGAAGATGTGCCTCTGGTAACCCTTAAAAGGATCGCGCAGCAAATAGAGAATGATCTTCGGGCTTTAGACGGGGTTTCTCAGATAGAGATCTCCGGCTTTCCGCAGGAAGAGATCGAGATCGCGGTGAGCGAGGCCAAGCTGCTGGCGCATGATCTTACCTTTGAGGAGGTCGCCAGGAAAGTGGCCGGGGCCAATATTCTTTCTACCGGAGGAACGGTGAAAACCGTAGCCGAAGATTACCTGATAAGAGCTAATAACCGGGCTTATTTCGCCGAAGATCTAAATGATCTCGTGCTTCTTTCTTCGGAATCTGGCCAGATCACAAGGCTGGGAGAGGTAGCGGTAATCAGAGACCAGTTCTCTGAAACACCCAATGCTTCTTACTTCAACGGAAATGCTTCGGTGAATGTGTCTATTAATAATACCAATAATGAAGATCTACTCTCCACCGCCGCCCAGGTAAATGAATACATTGAGGAGTTTAATCAACGCAGCAGCAATGTACAGTTGGATGTGGTGTTCGATTCCTCCATCACCCTTCAACAAAGAACACAGCTGCTTCTGGAAAACGGAATTATGGGTATCCTGCTGGTGCTGTTTTTCCTGTCACTGTTCCTTAATATTCGATTGGCATTTTGGGTAGCCCTCGGGTTGCCTATTTCCTTTCTGGGAATGTTCATTTTCGCCGGTGCGCTGGGGGTGACCATTAACGTGCTGTCTTTATTCGGGATGATAATTGTTATTGGTATCCTGGTAGATGACGGGATTGTGATCTCAGAAAATATCTATCAGCAATTTGAAAAAGGAAAATCCCCTCTTCATGCGGCTCTTGATGGCACTATGGAAGTGGTGCCCCCAATTATTTCGGCTATTATAACCACCATCCTTGCATTCTCGACCTTCCTGTTCCTGGACAGCAGGATTGGGGAGTTTTTTGGAGAAGTTTCCACCGTAGTGATCCTAACGCTGACTATCTCGCTACTGGAGGCTTTGATCATTCTTCCGGCTCATATTGCGCATTCTCGTGCCCTGAGAGATAGAAGTAAAGATGATAAAAAACGAAAAAAACGCTTTGGTTCCTTTTTTGAAAAAATGCGTGGGGTCAACAGGGTGGGAGATCGCATCATGGTTTTCCAACGAGATAAGATCTATTCTCCGGTTCTCAAATTTGTGCTGAATAATCAGCTTTTTTCACTGGGAATCCTTTTCGCGGTCCTGATTCTTACCATAGGCTCTATTGGGGGCGGGATCATAAGAGTGACTCTTTTTCCAAGTATCGCCAGTGACAGGGTGAGTATAGACCTCTTAATGCCCGAAGGGGTGAACCCGCAACGCACAGATTCCATTATTTCAATGGTAGAGGCTGCTGCCTGGAGGGTGAATGAAGATTTTACTTCCAGACAGCCCGGTAATAAACAGGTGGTTGAAAATATTATAAAACGGGTAGGCCCCGGGAATAACAAGGCTTCCCTGCAGGTAAATTTATTGCCGGGGGAGGAAAGAGCCTTCAGTTCACCCGAGATCACCAATGCCATTAGAGATGAAGTGGGGCCGGTGTATGGGGTGGAAAACCTCACCTTCGGTTCTGGAGGTAACTTTGGAGGCGCTCCTATTTCAGTATCGTTATTAGGGAATAATCTGGAGGAGCTGGAGGCCGCCAAAGAGGAAGTGAAAGAATTACTAGAGAGCAATTCCCTTCTGAAAGATGTATCTGATAGCGATCCAAAAGGCATCAAGGAGATCAATGTGAAGCTGAAAGAGAACGCGTATGCTCTGGGACTGGATCTAAGCGAAGTGATGAGACAGGTGCGAAATGGCTTTTTTGGAGCCCAGGCACAACGCTTTCAAAGAGGGCAGGATGAGATCAGGGTTTGGGTGCGGTACGATCTCGAAAACAGGTCTTCGATCAACGACCTTGATGAAATGCGAATTGTGACTCCTTCCGGAAATAGAGTGCCTTTTGATGAGATCGCCAATTATGAGATCATTCGGGGAACTGAATCTATAAGCCACCTCGACGGAAGAAGAGAAATTCGGGTTACCGCCGATATGGAAGATCCTAACGGAAGCTCGACCGATATACTTACCGATATACAGGAAAATGTTATGCCTAAGATCCTTGCAAAATATTCGAGTATTTCAGTGTCGTATGAAGGTCAGAACAGGGAAGCAGGAAAGTTGACAGGATCGGCAAAAAAGGTACTTCCAGTTATCTTTTTCCTCATCTATGCTACGATCGCTTTCACCTTTCGAAGTTATAGCCAGCCCTTGCTGCTAATGATCATGATCCCATTTAGTGTGATAGGGGTCGCATGGGGGCATTGGGTACACGATTTTCCAATTAACGTGCTTTCTGCACTTGGGATCATCGCGCTGGTAGGGATCATGGTCAATGATGGCCTGGTCTTAATTGGAAAGTTCAATAGTTTTCTGCGGGAAGGCATGGAATTCAAAGAGGCATTATTTGAGGCGGGCCGCTCCAGGTTCAGGGCGATCTATTTGACCTCTCTCACCACAATTGCCGGATTGGCTCCATTATTACTGGAAAAAAGCCGGCAGGCGCAGTTTTTAAAACCTATGGCGATCTCCATTTCTTACGGGATCGCGATCGCGACGATATTGACTTTATTTCTCCTTCCGTTGTTATTGTCAGTAAGTAACAAGCTAAAAGTAGGAACTAAGTGGCTGGCCACCGGAAATAAAGTGACCAGTGAAGAAGTGGAAAGAGCCATTAAAGAACAAAAAGAAGAGCAGGAGCATGAAGCTAACTTATAACCTAATATTCGTTTTTTTAGGATTGGTCACATGCCAGATGGCCGCCCAGGAAACTGTTCTTTCCAGAGAGGAGGCCGTAAAGAAGGCTCTTGAAGCTAACTACGGAATAAAAATTTCTGGCAATGAGGTAGAGATCGCTGAAAATAATCAGACTATCTGGAACTCGGGGTACCTTCCATCTCTAAGGGGGCTGGCCGGTGCCACCTATGATCTGAACGACAGGACTACTGAAATTGAAGGACAGGAAACTGTTGAGCAAAACGACCTTGAAAATGAGCGGTACAGCGGGTCGGTAAATGTAGATTATCTCCTGTTCGATGGTTTGGGAAGGTATTATAATTTCCGCAGCCTGAAGGAGGAATTCAGACTCTCCAAGCTGGAGGCAAGAGAAACCATCGAGAACACGATTTTACAGTTGTTCACGGTGTATTTTGAGATCGCAAGGCTTTATGAGAATGTAGACGTTTTGGAAGAAAGTCTTCGAATTTCAAGGGACAGGGTGTTGCGGGCACAGTATCAATTTGAATATGGACAAACCAATAACCTGTCTGTTCTGAATGCCCGGGTTGATGTTAATAATGATAGCATCAGCCTTCTCCAGGCCAGGCAGCAACTAAAGAACACGAAACGGGACCTCAATGTGTTGTTGGATCAAGAGGTGAGCGATATGGATTACCTGGTAGATACCACAGTAAGCTTCATGCCCAGGTTGCATATAGAAAATTTGATCGCTTCGGCACAGGAGAACAATGTGCGCATTCTTCAAAGTGAATCGGCGATCGTTATTAGTGAATATCAAACCAAAGTAAGTAAATCGGGATATTTGCCAAGTGTTGGGCTCTCGGGTTCTTATGGATGGAATCAAAATATAGGTGCGCCTACCGCTTTCTTTCCGGGAAGTACTACGACTACAACGGGACTTTCAGCAGGCCTAAGTCTCTCCTGGGGTATCTTTGACGGAGGACGATCGCGGGTACAAGTTCAGAATTCCAGGATCATGAACGATACCCGGAAACTTTTAAAAGAGCAGATCAGAAAGGAAGTGCAGCGGGATATCGAAAACGCGCTTGGTACCTATGAGAATAAACTATACATTTTTCAGGTGCAGGAAGATAATGTGGCCACTAACCTTGATAACTTTAACCGAACTCAGGAGCAATATAAACTGGGGCAGGTGACCTCGATTGAATTTCGCCAGGCCCAGACTAATCTTCTCAACGCCCGTACCAGTTTGAATCTCGCTAAATATGAGGCGAAACTGGCCGAAATGGAATTGCTGAGGCTCACCGGACAACTTTTGGACGTACGACTTTAATATGTTTGAACATTTCTTTCAATGTCCGTATTGCTGGGAGGAGATTTCAATGCTGCTGGACCCTTCGGTTCCCGATCAAAAATATGTGGAAGATTGCGAGATTTGCTGTAATCCCATTGAGATTTCTGCGCAGTTTGAGGAAACTCAACTTGTAGGATTTGAAGCGAACAGCATAGAGCAGTAATTCATAAACCTTTCCCAAAAAGGTCATTTTTGAGGAGTATTTTATTTAAATTTTAAATAACCTCAAACCTAAGCATAATGAAAACCTCTTTCGAATTTTCAGATAAAGTCCTGGGAATAATCCTGGAGCAAAAAATGGATTCCGAAAACCTGAAGCAGATTCAGAAAATGTTACAGGAGAGAACTGAAAAATACGGAGAAATAAGCGTATATCTGGAAGATAAGTACAATGATGGAATTACG
>JBAVJE010000099.1:0-2621 GCA_049687615.1 Salinimicrobium sp.
CTTAACGGCAGTAGCCACTTTTCTTTGATATTTCAAAGAAGTCCCTGTTAAACGACGAGGCAATAATTTTCCTTGTTCATTTACAAAGCCCATAAGAAAATCTGGATCTTTATAATCGATGTACTTAATTCCAGATCTCTTGAAACGACAGTATTTCTTAGCCTTGCTGGTCTCGATATTTAACGGGGTCAAATACCTGATCTCCCCGTCTTTTTTTCCTTTCGCTTGTTGTTCAATAGATGACATACTTACGCTTTTTCTTTGTTTCTGTTCCTTCTTTTCTCAGCCCACTCTACTGCATACTTATCAAGTTTTACAGTAAGGTAACGCATCATGCGCTCTTCTCTACGGAATTCAACTTCCAACGGAGAGATTGCTTCACCTGGAGCGGTGAATTCAAACAAGTGATAAAAACCACTTTTTTTGTGTTGAATAGGGTAAGCTAGCTTTTTAAGCCCCCAGTCCTCTTTTGATATCATCTTGGCACCGTTAGAAACAAGAAAATCTTCGTATTTCTTTACTGTTTCCTTTATCTGGTCATCAGATAAAACGGGATTCAAGATGAAAACAGTTTCATAATGATTCATAAAAAAATTTACTTTAAATTAAATTGGCTGCAAAAGTAGCACTATTATTTCTATTATCAAAACAACATCTATCTGCCTTAAAAAGGGAATTTTAAGGGCCATCTCCTCCCTAAGCCGAAGTGTCTTTTTTTATCGATGAATGCCTTTTTTGCTTTCTTTTGTAAGATTTTTTGATTATTATTGCTAAAGCTAACCTTTTTAACCAGTGGAAGAAGTTATACTTAAATGTGCGGTTGTCGATGATTCCAGCTTACAACGCCTTTCTATTGTTAAGTTGATTAAAGACCACCCCTCTCTTAAACTAGTAGCCGAATACAATAATGCCATTGAAACTAAAAATGGCCTGTTGGATACGGAAGTAGATCTTATTTTCCTTGATATTGAAATGCCCATCCTTTCCGGTTTTGACCTTCTGGACGATCTGCCCAACAAACCGCAAATCATTTTTGTTACCGGTAAAACCAAATACGCTTTTAAAGCTTTTGACTACGATGCGGTAGATTACCTGCACAAGCCTATTTCTAAAGAGCGTTTTTTGAACGCTGTTTCCAAAGCGATCAATCTTTACCGCCTTAAACATGATGGCGCACCTATCGAAGATGATGATTATATCTTCGTAAAAAGCAACCTTAAAAATCGGAAGGTTTTCCTTAATAAGCTCAAGTTTATTGAAGCTCTGGGAGATTACGTGAAGTTTGTGACCGAAAAAGATAATTTTGTAGTTCTGGCCACCATGAAATCATTTGAAAGCCAGTTGCCTGCAAACAAATTTCTAAGGATTCACAAGTCCTACATCGTAAATCTTGATAAGATCGAGCGCTATAACAGCCGTAATATTGAAATCGACAAGCAGCAAATTCCGTTGAGCCGGCACAAAAAATCAAATCTTATTGAGGCTTTAGCCGCCAATCAATAAGGATCTACGTTAGTTACCACCTTTACTCCCCGGTAGGCTCCTATTGCTTTAAAGCTTTGCAGTATTTTCCCTACAACCTCTTTTGTTTTCGATAATGATTGCTTCTGCGGAATTTTAAGCAAGATATTTTTATAATATTCATTCCTTATGCGGGCTATTGGCGGAAATTCCGGCCCCAAAACATTTTCATAGAACGAATTCTTCATCGAAGATGCCAGCCATTCAGCTCCTTCATTTACCCGGGAGTAATCCCTTCCTTTTAAGGTGATCCTTATGAGCCTGTAAAATGGCGGATATTTATACTGCCGCCGCTCCTCTAGCTGTTCGGTATACATTTCTGAATAACTATTGGTCGAAACCTGCTGCACAATCTGGTGATGAGGATTAAACGTTTGAATCAAAACTCTCCCTCTCTTTTGAGTCCTGCCCGCTCTTCCTGCTACCTGAAGCATCAACTGGAAGCTTCTCTCATGAGCTCTAAAATCGGGGAAATTGAGCAATGTATCTGCATTCATAATACCTACAAGCCGAACGTTCCTAAAGTCCAGTCCTTTTGTAAGCATTTGAGTTCCCACTAAAATTTCAATTTCACCTTCCTCAAAAGCCGAAATAATTTTTTCATACCCATGTTTCCCGCGCGTGGTATCCAAATCCATCCTTCCCACCTTATGCCCGGGGAAAAGTGCTTTTAATTCGGTTTCTACTTTCTCGGTTCCAAAACCTTTAGTAGAGAGTTCTACACTGCCACAAGCCATACATTTATTCTGCATAGCGATGTGATAGCCACAGTAATGACATCGCAGTTGGTTATTATGACTGTGATAGGTAAGACTAACATCACAATTAGGACATTGCGGAGAATGCCCGCAGGTGTTGCACTCCAGAATAGGACTAAAACCACGGCGGTTTTGAAAAAGGATCACCTGCTCCTTTTCATTGAGACTCTCCCTGATCTCCTCTATTAACCTATCTGAAAAATGCCCGGTCATGCGCTTTTTTCGATGCTTATCCTTGATGTCCACAATTTCGATCTCGGGAAGCATCACATTTCCGAAGCGACGATCTAGGTTGACCAGAGAATACTTTGAATGTTGGGCATTAAAATAGGATTCCAAAGC
>JBAVJE010000100.1:0-1747 GCA_049687615.1 Salinimicrobium sp.
CGTTTGGGAAAATTCTTTTTTTACCTATGAAAGTAAATACTATCAAAGTGTAAATGTTGCCCTCTGGACATATTTAGGCAAAATTACTCCACTTTTTCTACTTCTAATTTGGTTCTTCACCTGTAAACATTGGTGGTATCATGTCATATTAATTCCCATAACTATGTACGCCTATCAAATTGTTGTTACATTTCATGATGACGTTTATCTTGAAAGCGCTTACTTACTTGACACCAATGGTTTAATTTACTTAGCACCTTTTTTCATTATAATCCTATCTATTGTCTACCTTATAAGGATCAAAATTTTTGATCGTGTCTATGGTATCGATCTAAGCGAACTGGAACGTGAAAATCTTTCTCCTTTTTCACCCCTTTCTGACAAGGAATATAAAGAAATTAAAAAATTCCAGGAAATGGATGATTCCATTGAAGACGAGATCAAGGAAGATTATTACGTAAAGCTTTGATTTTTGCTATTCTCTATAAAAAAGTCGTAATTTAATTCAGCAGAGCCAAAAAATTATGACCGAACAAATTTCCCCTTTCACCAAAGAACAGCTTATTCCGCAGGAAGAAAAGCTGGAAGTTTTCAAACATCGCGGTCAGCTTTTCATAGGTATTCCCAAAGAAAACGCGTATCAGGAAAAAAGGATTTGTCTTTCCCCCGATGCTGTTGCTGCCATGACCGCCCATGGGCATCGTGTCCTCATAGAATCGGGTGCCGGAGACGGAGCGAAATTCAGTGATAAAGATTATTCCGAAGCGGGCGCAGAGATCACCCGCGACACAAAAAAGGTATTCTCCTGTCCCACTATCCTCAAGGTAGAGCCACCTACTCTGGAAGAATTAGATCTTGTGAATCCACAGAGCACCGTGATTTCAGCGCTGCAGCTAAAGACCCAGCAAAAAGATTATTTTCAGAAACTCGCTTCAAAACGAATAACCGCCCTTGCCTTTGAATTTATAAAAGACGACGATGGAACTTATCCTGCTGTAAGGGCTTTAAGTGAAATTGCCGGCACCGCTTCCATTTTGATCGCTTCAGAAATTATGAGCAATAATCCGGCGGGTAACGGCCTGATGTTTGGGAATATTAGCGGGGTACCACCAATAGAGGTCGTCATTTTAGGCGCGGGTACCGTAGGAGAATTTGCCGCGCGATCGGCTTTGGGACTCGGGGCAAATATCAAGATCTTCGACAATTCCCTTACCAGGCTACGAGCAGTTCAGGCAAATTTGGGCCGACCCTTACATACTTCTACCATTCAGCCAAAAAACCTTATTAAGGCCCTTAAAAGATGTGATGTCGTTATAGGAGCCGTAAGAGGAAAGGACCGGTCACCAATTCTGGTTTCTGAGCCTATGGTAGAAAATATGAAAAAAGGTGCTGTTATCATTGACGTAAGCATAGACATGGGAGGCTGTTTTGAAAGCAGCGAAGTCACCACTCACGACAAACCAACTTTTGTAAAGCATGGGGTTGTACACTATTGCGTTCCGAATATCCCCTCTCGCTATGCCCGCACTTCTTCACTTTCAATAAGCAATATTTTCACCCCTTACCTGCTCCACATTGCAGAACAGGGTGGTCTTGAAAATACACTTCGTTTTGACAAAGGTTTGCGAAATGGTTTGTACTTTTACCACGGCATTTTGACCAACAAATCTATTGCAGACTGGTTTGATCTCTCCTACCGGGACATCAACCTCCTAATTTTTTAGAATGAAATTAATTCACCGATTTG
>JBAVJE010000101.1:0-1805 GCA_049687615.1 Salinimicrobium sp.
TTTTCCGAAGCGTTTTAAAATATTATTGTCTTCAGCAGAAAAGACCTTCCCCGTATTGTTGATCATAAAAATGCTCGTATTCGTGGATATATTCCAGGACCTCGTATAGCCTCCCTTTAGGGATAGCAATTGTTGCTTTTTTTTCGGAGGAGTAAACTTCCAAGGTGGATA
The DNA here is from genome assembly GCA_049687615.1 of Salinimicrobium sp. Taxonomy (GTDB): domain Bacteria; phylum Bacteroidota; class Bacteroidia; order Flavobacteriales; family Flavobacteriaceae; genus Salinimicrobium. Next base: position 172 of record JBAVJE010000101.1, read on the forward strand.
TTTAAATAAATGTTCAAAAAATTCAATCTTTTCTTCTTTTGTATACTCCTCGATCCAAAAATCTTCATTGTTTTTGATGGCCCTCACGGAGTGGGTATAAATGGGTTTATTTAAAAAAGGAATAACAGCTCTTTGCACATAATTAGCTGCCCCACCGCATCCCCAAATTTCTATATCTCTGCCAACTTTTTCATTAACAACAATAAAAACGCCTCCATTTATATCGATATTGATGCGTAATAATTGGTGCGCAAGTGTATTTACGACCTCCTGAAGATCTGAAGTATGGCGCATGGCTATACTTTGAGATCTTACTCTTTCTAATGCCGCTTCTATTTGCAGTTCCCGGTTTTTAGAAACCAGCTCTTTTGTTCGTTCCTCTACTAAATGTTGGAGCTTTTCATTTTCAGCTTTTAAAGTATCATGAGCAAAGGCCTCGCCTTCCCCTGCTTTCATATCGGGATAGGAACCATGCTGATGCAGGGCAATCCACCCCGTAGCTGTTTTTTCCAGGAGGGAGGACATTCTAAAAGGTCCGTAAAACGACCATTCTCCTTCAACCTTTACATACAAATCTGTAAATTCATTTACCATGACATAGTCACCATAAGGGAGTACTTCTATTTTCCGGTTACGCATTTCGGTGTTGCCCAGCATTTGATCAAGAATGGTTTGGGTGTAAGCCAGAATTTCCTGTTTGCTGTGGCAGATTTCTTCTTTCCTCCCACCAATATTGTAATAATCATCCGTTATGAAGGTGGACCACAATTCAAGATCACCTTTAATGTAAGCTTTCCAATAGGTATCAAGCCATTGGGAAAGGTCGGTTTTTATTTGGTCAGTGTTTTTCATAAATTTTTTACTTCAAGGGGTAAAGAGATCATAAACTGACTTCCTTCTCCTCCTTCAGATTCTACTTTCAACTCTCCCCCGTGCGATTTAATGATGTCGTAGCTTAGGCTCAATCCCAGTCCCGTACCCTGTCCTGTGGGTTTGGTGGTGAAAAATGGCTGAAAGATCTTATCTAACAGGTTCTTTGGTATTCCCAATCCATTGTCCCGGATTTTTATGATTACCCCGCTTTTGTTTTTATGGGTTGAAATCCATACCGTGGGTTCATAAGCTTCATCAGTTTTCTTTTTCTTCTCATTAACCGCATAAAAGGCATTGGTAAACAGGTTGAGTATGACTCTTCCCAATTCCTGGGGAGCAGCCATAATTTCTACAACTTCGGGATCAAACCGGGTTTCCATTCGGGCATTAAAGCTTTTGTCTTTTGCTTTTAAACCGTGATACGCCAGTCTTAAAAATTCATCTATAAAATTGTTAAGTGCAACCGCCTCTTTTTTTCTGCTATTACTGCGGCTGTGCTGCAACATCCCCTTTACAATTCCATCGGCGCGTTTCCCGTGATGCAGTATCTTTTCAAGATTTTGATTGACTTCTTCGGCTGTTTCTGCCACCAGGTCATAATTCCCATTTTTTAATTCTTCAATCATCTCTTCTAAAAGTTCTTTGCTGACTTCGGAAAAGTTATTGACGAAATTCAGCGGATTCTTGATCTCATGGGCAATTCCTGAGGTGAGTTCTCCAAGACTGGCCATTTTTTCAGACTGAATAAGTTGTGCCTGGGT
>JBAVJE010000102.1:0-6143 GCA_049687615.1 Salinimicrobium sp.
TAATTAAAAACTAAAGAATGAATACTGTTTTAACCATTGAAGAACGCAATGCCGTGTTACTTTCAATGGCAAATCTTGTAGAAAAAGAAAAAGAAAGTATTTTAAAAGCGAACAAAATTGACCTGGACAACTATTCAGGTGAAGATTTGGCCATGGAAGACCGGCTAAAAGTGGACGACTCGAAGATCGAGGGAATGGTTCACTCTTTAAAACACTTAGCTTCACAGGAAGATCCTGTGGGAGTGGAGAGGTTTAGCTTCAAACATGAGAACGGGATGCAGGTTTATAACAAAACTGCATCTTTTGGGACTGTCATGATCATTTATGAATCAAGACCGGATGTTACCGTAGAAGCTGCCGGGATTGCCTTTAAATCGGGTAATAAGATCCTTCTGAAAGGAGGGAAAGAATCCCTTAACTCAAATCTTAAAATTGTTGAATTGTGGCATCAGGCCCTTAAGGAGAACAATGTTTCCCCAAATTGGGTAGAATACCTTCAGTTTGACAGAAAACAAACTCAGGAATTTTTAGCGAACCCAACTCAACAGGTAGATTTGATCGTACCTAGAGGTGGGGAAAGACTCATAAAATTTGTAAAAGATAATTCTTCGGCACAGGTCATCGTAAGCGGCCGCGGAAACAACTTTGTTTATGTTCATAAAGATGCCGATCCTAAGATCGCCCTTGATGTAATTCTCAATGGAAAAACAGGGAAGATTTCGGCTTGTAACGCAGTAGACAAAGTGCTTATAGATTCAAGACTACCCAATAAAGAGGTTTTTTTGAAAGACCTGTTAAGCCTGCTTTCAGAAAATAACGTAAATGTTATTGCAGATCGCTCGTTAGAAAGTCTTGACGGAGTGCAGGCTTTAGAGAGTGAAGACCAGTGGTATGAGGAATTTCTGGACTATAAAGCCCTTATTGGCGAAGTAGAATCAGTTTCTGAAGCTATTGCTAAAATCAACAAATACTCCGGTGGTCACTCTGCTTCAATTATTACAAAAGACAATAAAGAGGCACAACAATTTATGGAGACTGTAGATAACGCAGCCGTCTATCACAATGCCTCCACCCGGTTTACAGATGGTGGACAATTAGGCCTTGGTGGTGAGCTGGCCATTAGTACAGATAAATTACACCAAAGAGGTCCAATTGGACTGCAACACCTGGTGACCAACAAATGGTATATACATGGAAATGGACAAATTAGATAAAATTTTAGAACACAACAATATCAAAATGGAAAAGCCTAAGAAGAAAAAGAGGATCTTACTAAAGCTGGGTTCTAATACACTCACAAAAGAGACGGACCATATTTCCCGGGGAAAAATCGAGGACATTGGTAGACAGATCGCTGCCCTTAAGGACGACTACGAATTCGTGTTGATTAGTTCGGGAGCGGTAGCTGTAGCCAAGCAGTTTGTAAACCTGGAAAAAAGTGGTGAGAACATCGACGTTAAACAGGCTTTGGCTTCTATTGGCCAGCCTCACCTTATGAGGATTTTTCAGGAGAGCTTCAGGGAATTAGGACTTTTAATAGGCCAATGCCTGCTTTCTCCAAACGATTTTGACAGGGAAGATTCCAAAAAGAACATTATCAATACGGTTAATGTGCTGGTGGAGAATGATTACATCCCTATTATCAACGAGAATGATACCTCTTCTACAGATGCTATCAAGTTTGGAGACAATGATAATCTTGCTGCGCAAACTGCTGCCTTGCTGGACGTAGACCTTTTTATTATCGCTACCAATACTCATGGCGTATACAAGAAGGGATCAATTAGCGCCGAAACTCCTGAAACCATTCGCAAAGTGAGCGACGTGAAGGAGCTGGAAAAAGAGGTGATGTCTGAAACCAAATCAAGTCACGGTACCGGAGGTATGGGTACAAAAATTTCGGCTGCAGCCATTACGCAAAAGGCCAAAATAGAAACCTGGATTGTTAATGGGCTAGATGATAACTTCATCCTTAACGCCATCAATGACGAGGTGCATTTTACAAAGATCCATCATTAGGATGACTTGTGAAAAAAGTGAAAACAACAGGAAAATCCGGGGACATGTCTCCGGATTTTTTTATTTCAATGGATCTTAAACTTTTAATTGCTATTTCTGATTATTCCGCTTAGTTCTTCTTATTTTTGCATCCTGAAAAAATTTAAGCAGCATGTACAGAAGTCACACCTGTGGTGAATTAAGAATAGAAGATATAAATCAGGAAGTTACGCTTTCGGGATGGGTTCAGAAAATTAGGAATAAAGGCTTTATGATCTGGGTCGATCTTCGTGACCGTTACGGCCTTACACAACTTATCTTCGACGAAGAACGCTCTCCAAAAGAAGTAATGGAGCTTGCTTCTAATTTGGGCCGGGAGTTTGTGATCCAGGCTACGGGAAAGGTGATCGAAAGGGTATCGAAAAATCCTAACTTGCCTACGGGTGATGTGGAGATCCTGGTGACCGACTTAAAAGTACTCAATGCTGCACAAGTTCCTCCTTTCACCATTGAAGACGAAACCGATGGTGGGGAAGACCTGAGAATGAAATATCGTTACCTTGATATTCGCCGTAATCCTGTAAAGAACAAGCTCATCTTCCGCAGTAAAGTGGCTATGGAAGTGCGTAATTTTCTTTCTGAAAAAGGCTTTATCGAAGTGGAGACTCCCGTTTTAATCAAATCTACGCCCGAAGGAGCCCGTGACTTTGTCGTGCCAAGCCGTATGAACGAAGGACAATTCTATGCGCTGCCACAGTCTCCGCAGACCTTTAAGCAGCTGCTTATGGTGGGTGGAATGGACAAATATTTCCAGATCGTGAAATGTTTTAGGGACGAAGACCTTCGCGCCGACCGTCAGCCCGAATTTACACAGATCGACTGTGAAATGGCTTTCGTAGAGCAGGAAGATATTCTCAACATTTTTGAAGATTTTACACGTCACCTTCTAAAAAAGGTAAAAAACGTGGCCGTTCAGGAATTCCCGAGAATGACCTATGCCGAGGCTATGGAAAAGTACGGGAATGACAAGCCTGATATTCGCTTCGGAATGGAATTCGGTGAACTGAACGATTTAGCAAAAAATAAAGGTTTCAACGTTTTTGACCAGCAGGAATTGATCGTTGGAATTGCTGTTCCTGAAGCGGCATCTTTTACAAGAAAAGAGATCGACAAGCTAATTGAATGGGTGAAGCGTCCACAGGTTGGTGCTAACGGGCTGGTTTGGGTAAAATACAATGATGACGGAAGCCTTAAATCTTCTGTAGACAAGTTTTATTCCGAAGAAGATCTTAAGAACTGGGCAGAAAAGACCGGAGCTAATCCTGGAGACCTTATCCTCGTAATGGCAGGTGGGGCTAACAAAACCAGAACTCAGTTAAGCGCATTGAGAATGCACCTGGCCAACGAACTGGGCCTTAGAAAAGCCGATGAATTCGCGCCTTTATGGGTGGTAGATTTCCCGCTTTTAGAATGGGACGAAGAAACACAGCGCTACCACGCCATGCACCACCCGTTCACCTCTCCAAAACCCGAAGATATTCCGCTGCTTGACAGGGAACCGGGCAAGGTAAGAGCAAATGCTTATGATCTTGTGCTTAACGGAAACGAGATTGGTGGTGGTTCCATTAGGATACACGACAAAGCCACTCAGGCAATGATGTTCGATCATCTCGGCTTTACTCCGGAAGAAGCAAAAGCACAATTTGGTTTCTTAATGGACGCTTTTCAGTATGGAGCTCCTCCACACGGCGGGATCGCCTTTGGCTTTGACCGACTCGTAGCTATTCTGGGCGGACAGGAAACTATTAGGGACTACATCGCATTCCCGAAGAACAACGCCGGCCGGGACGTCATGATAGATGCGCCTGCCAATATAGATGATAAACAGCTGAAAGAGCTCAATCTAAAAATAACTTCAAAACAATAAATTAAAATCCTGCTCGCGCAGGATTTTTTTATCCAACAGGTAAATTTATGCCGGTTAAAAAAAGAAATCCGCTACTGCTTCGCTTCCTTATCTGGAGGACTAAACACATGACGCATCAACAGTTCGTCATGGTGTTAAGTGCCATTATTGGTTTTACTGCCGGACTTGGAGCGGTCGTGATCAAAAACGTAACCCACTTCATTCAGCATTTACTGGAGTACAAGTTCATTGTGAACTATCATCAGGCTTTTTATTTTCTATTTCCAATAATTGGTCTTGCTATCACTCTGCTCATCATGAAGTTCGTATTGAAAAGGCCTGTGGGACATGGAATACCTTCTACCCTATATGCCATTTCAAAGAAGAAAGGTTTGATGCGCCCTATGCAGATGTATGGGTCAATCTTAACAGCGCCTTTGACAGTTGGTTTTGGAGGATCTGTAGGACTTGAGGGACCAACGGTAGCCACAGGGGCTTCTTTGGGATCTAATATTTCACGCATGTTTAATATGAGCCAGGCTACAAGAACCTTGCTCATTAGTTGTGCCGCTGCGGGTGCGATGTCTTCTATTTTTAAGGCTCCCATCGCGGCCATAGTTTTTGCCATTGAAGTATTTAGTCTGGATCTAACACTTTCCTCACTACTGCCACTGCTGTTGGCATCGGTATCAGCAATCCTGACCTCTTACTTCTTTTTTGGTTCGTCTACTATCCTGCCTTTCGACCTTAAAGACAGTTTTATTATTGCAGATGTTCCCTTCTATATACTGCTGGGTATACTGGCTTCTTTGTGTTCCATATATTTCACCAAGGTGTACTTCAAGGTCAATGACATTTTTAAAAAGATAAAATCCCCATTCCACCGGCTGCTTATAGGGGGTGGTGCATTGGGTATACTCGTTTATTTTATTCCTCCGCTCTATGGTGAGGGATACGATGTGATCAACAATTTACTGCAGGAAGATTACCTGCAAGCGATGGGTAACACTGCCTTCACCGAATTTCTCGGTAACTTTTGGGTAGTCATAGCTCTACTGGCAGGTCTTGTGATCTTTAAAATTGTGGCCACTTCGCTTACTTTTAATGCCGGCGGGGTTGGCGGTATCTTTGCACCTGTACTCTTTATGGGCAGTACCATGGGACACTCTTTCGCCCTTTTAATAAACCACCTTAAGGTTCTCGACAATCCGCTTTCGGTGAGTAATTTCACGCTCGTGGGCATGGCCGGCTTAATGGCCGGGGTTTTGCAGGCACCGCTTACCGCTATTTTCCTCATTGCTGAGCTTACCCATGGCTATGAACTCTTCGTTCCGCTAATGATCACTTCAGCCATATCTTTTATGATCACCACCAGGTTCCTTCCACATTCGGTTTATACGATGGAGCTGGCCGTAAAAGGAGATTTAATCACTCATAACAAAGATCATGCGGTATTAACCCTTATGGAGATCAATCAAGTCATAGAAACCAATTTCATTCCTTTAAAACTTGGTATGACTTTGGGTGATATTGTACATGAGGGAGTTGTCAGGTCTTCCCGTAATATTTTTCCTGTGGTGGATGATGACAACACATTCATGGGCATTCTTTTGTTGGACGAGGTAAGGCCGATAATGTTTGATAAAAAACTCTATGACAAGGTTAAAATAGAGGAGTTAATGCAGAGTGCTCCCGATGTCATAGACAGCAATGTAGACGGAGTGAGAGCGATCATGAAGAAATTTCATGATACCGATGCCTGGAACCTGCCCGTGGTAAAAGACAGTAAATACCGGGGCTTTGTATCTAAATCAAAACTGCTCACCGCCTACCGGAAAAAATTAATTGAAGTAACAGTTTAGTTATGAATACCATTCTTAAAATTCTCGGTGTTTTAATCCTGCTCGCAATAGCAACGGGCTTCTACTTTCGGGGGACAGATGATGTCATCCTGGGAGACAGGATCATCGGGCTGGCGGTTCTGGCCAGTTCCTTTATTCTATTGCCCCTGTTTCTGTACCACAGATGGAAGGGCAAAAATTTAAAAGATTATACACTTTCTGAAGAAAATATAAAAAAAATGAACGGGCGTGACAACGACGAATTAGGCTAAATAAAATTTTTAGAAATAAATAACAGTTTCATTAACAACTGTTTCAATTATTAGTCTATGTTTGTACTTTATTAATTATTATTTTTTTTACAATGGAAGGTACAGTTAAATTTTTCAATGAATCTA
>JBAVJE010000103.1:0-8435 GCA_049687615.1 Salinimicrobium sp.
GAAAAGCAGGCAGAGCTGCTGAAGGTGAAATTTGGTTCGGCATGGCCGGGCGAGAACAAAGACAATGAGATAGTGTCCATTCCGGGTCTTCGCGGAAGAGAGCCTAAAGAGATCACTCTAAAAAATCTTTCAAAGATCATTCATGCCAGGGTGGTGGAGATCATTGAGCAAGTGTTCCTCGAGATCAAAAATTATGGTCATGATGAGCAGAAGAAAAAATTGATCGCAGGAATTGTACTTACCGGTGGTGGCGCGCAATTAAAGCATATCAAGCAGCTTGTAGAGTACATCACAGGTATGGATACCCGTATTGGATATCCTAACGAGCATCTCGCCGGCGACAGCGATTCTGAAACTACAAGTCCTGTATATGCCACAGCAGTTGGGCTGGTGCTTAACAGTCTTGAGATCATCAAAAAGCATCCTGCGAAGGAAGCTGAAGATGTGGTAGAGGAACAGTTGCCTCTGGAAAATTCACCTGTTGAGGAAGAGGATGAGGTGGAAGAGCATGGTGAATCAACGACTATCAGTCAGCCAAAGAGAACAATATTTGAAAAATGGTTTGAAAAATTCAAGGATTTTTTAGATAACGCCGAGTAGGAGTTCGGCAGAAATATATTATGGAAAAGAGAAAATTAAGAAGTAGAAAACCAGTAAAACAGAATTTATGAGCAGCACAGAATTCGAAAATATTTCATTCGATCTTCCCAAAAATCAATCGAACGTAATCAAAGTTATTGGTGTTGGTGGAGGTGGTAGCAACGCGATCAACCATATGTTCCAGCAAGGAATAAAGGGAGTTGATTTTGTGATTTGCAATACAGATGCACAGGCCCTGGAGAACAGCCCCGTACCTAACAAGATACAATTAGGAGTAAGAGAAACCGAAGGTCTTGGTGCCGGTGCCGATCCCGAAATTGGCCGTAAAGCTGCCGAGGAAAGCTTTGACGATATTAAAGGTCTGCTTCATACTAATACTAAAATGATCTTTATTACTGCCGGAATGGGTGGTGGTACCGGTACCGGAGCTGCGCCCATCATCGCCAAGCAGGCAAAAGATATGGGGATTCTTACCGTGGGTATTGTGACGATTCCTTTCCAGTTTGAAGGGAAAACCCGTAATGAACAGGCTCACCTGGGAGTTGAAAACCTTCGGAAACATGTCGACTCGCTTATTGTGATCAACAATAACAAGCTGCGCGAAGTCTACGGAAACCTTGGTTTCAAAGCCGGATTCTCAAAAGCTGATGAGGTTTTGGCAACTGCTTCAAGGGGAATTGCCGAAGTAATTACGCATCATTACACTCAAAATATTGACTTGCGGGATGCGAAGACTGTATTGAGTAATAGCGGAACCGCCATAATGGGATCTGCGCAGGCTTCAGGAGGAAACCGTGCTCAGGATGCTATTTCCAGAGCTCTTGATTCTCCACTGCTTAATGACAACAAAATTACAGGTGCCAAAAATGTGCTGCTGCTTATCATTTCCGGTTCCGAAGAGATTACCATAGACGAGATAGGAGAAATTAGTGATCACATTCAGGCCGAGGCCGGGCATAGTGCCAATATCATCATGGGTGTGGGCGAAGATGAAAGTCTTGATGAATCTATATCTGTTACTATTATTGCCACGGGTTTTGACGTGGAACAACAAAACGACATCGTAAATACCGAAGCTAAAAAGATCATTCATACCCTGGAAGACGAGCAAAAGGCGGAGCATGAACTTTCTCCCAAAAAGACTTCTTCAAATTATGATCAACCGCTTCCGAAGCAGGAAAAGGAGGAGAAGATCGTTCACACATTAGGTTTTGAAGAGGAAGAAAATACTTCAGCAGAGAAACCAAAAAATGACACTTCTCAAGATGTCCGGGCGATGCACGTGGAATACGAGGAGGTAAAACCTTTTGAAGAACCAGAATTCATCATTACAGATGCAGTTAAGGATATTGAGGTGACCGAACCGGAAGTCGTGGAGCCTGAACAACAGGAACAATTTATGTTCACTTTTGATATGCCGAAGAATACTTCCGTAGAAGAAACAGGGCAGGAACAGGCGCAGCCTTCTAATGAGGAAAAGCCACAGCCGGCGCAGGAGGAAAAAAAGATCATTCATACCCTTTCTGAAGATGACCTTGAACAGGAGGAAATGACCCAGAAACCTGCATCTCCAAAGATGAGCAGCTTGAATGGTACTACCAGATATTCGCTTGAAGATTATATGGAAGTAGAACAAATGCTGAAGAATGCCCATGCAAAACCACGACAGGAGAATAGAGAGCCTGAGATGAAAAAAGAAATTCCGGCACAACCACAGCCGGTAGAGCAACCGAAGCAAGCACCGCAAACACCTGTTAACAATATACCCGAACCGGCGGCTCCAAAGGCAGATCCTGAAGAGGAGGTAGATCCTTTTAACAGCCCGATCAACGAAAGTCTTGTTAAAAGAGCTGCGGAGAGAAGGGCAAAAATGAAAGAATTTAATTATAAATTCAGGAACAATAATGCCTCTAAGATAGATGAGTATGAAAAACAACCGGCTTATAAGCGACAGGGCATAGATCTTGATAACTCAAAACCCGGGGAAGAGAAAATGTCCCGCACCAGTTTAGGATCGGGCGATGATAATGAGATAAGGTTTAGAACAAACAATTCTTTCTTACACGATAATGTAGATTAATAAATAGTCCCCCATCTATTTTAACCCGAAGCCTGCCCCCCGGCTTCGGGTTTTTACATTTTATAGGGTGTCAAAAATGGCATTTTTCAAGCCTCTTCTTAACGCATTTTCTACAAATAGCTCCTTAAGTAATGTAAGGCTTGTGTAGGTTAAGATTTTTATAATCAGTAAATTAGAAAAAATATTTCCCCGTCCATGCCCCTGAGACAGGTTTAGGTTAAGCATCAAAGACCATTAAGGTAAAGTGTTCTTAACTTGAAATTCCAATGCTAGTGAATATGAAAAGGGGACTAAAGAAATTTATATTATGCTTATTGGGTATTGGTGTCCTCTCTTCATGTCATTCGGGGACTGAAGAACCCGTTGCTGAATTTGAACCTTCGCAACCTGTGGTTGCTCCCGTAGTTTTGAAGCCCGGAAAATTCAAAAAATATTATCTTGACTCCTTACCACCTGCCCGTTCTGTAATGATTTCAGGACAACCTGCGCCCCAACAGGGGGAAGCCGGTCTGCATCTAAATATGAGCAACTTTAATACCGCTAACGGTCTCGCGATGAGCAGTGTTCTTTGTGGGTTCCTGGATAAAGATGCAAATCTCTGGTTTGGCACTAACGGCAATGGAGTGAGCATGTATAACGGTAAGTCTTTTATAACATTTTCTTCGGCTCACGGGCTCATCCACAACTATATTCATACTGTAAAACAGGACCGGGTAGGAAATCTTTGGTTTGGCACTTATGGCGGGGTAAGCAGGTATGATGGCACCTATTTCTTCAATTATACTACCGAAGACGGACTTATAGAAAACGATGTGCGGGAAATTCTCGAAGATAAAAAAGGAAGGATCTGGTTTGCCACCATTAATGGCATTAGCAGGTTTAATCCCCGAACTGAAAAGTTCTATAGCTATGCTACGTCCTCGGGTCTTTCTAATACTTTCATTAAAGGAATTTTGGAGGACAGGAAGGGAGAGCTTTGGTTTTCGGGAAATGGCGGTGTTTATAAGTACGACCCTGTGGCAGAGGCTGCCGGCAAAAAGCCTTTTTATGATGTTTCTAATGCCTTGAAAATGGAGGGAGTAGTGGTAAATGATATTATAGAAGATTCAGAAGGGATTATTTGGGTTGCCACGGAAAGTTTTGTGTGCAGATATGATCCTGATGCAGAAGAAGGTTCTTCTGAAAAGCTGAGACAATTTAGCACCAAAGACGGATTGGTAAACAATTATGTTTTTTCCTGTACCGAAGATCGAAAAGGGAATATATGGTTTGGGACAAAAGGCGGAATATCAAAATATTCAAAAGCAGACGACACCTTTTTGAATATTACCAAAGAACAGGGCCTGAGTGATAATCAGGTACGAAACATTACCAAAGACAAGACAGGCCGGCTCTGGTTTGGCACTTATGGCGGAGGTCTGAATAAATATGACGGCGAAAGTGTACTGGAGTACCAGGGAAAAACAGGCTCCTGGAAAGCCATTTACGCTATTGCCGAAGATCACGAAGGGAATCTCTGGTTTAGCCCGGCAGACGGCGGAATCGTCAAATTTAAAAAAGCTAAAAAACCCGGTGATAAATCACATTTTTGGACCTATACCACTAAACAGGGTCTGCCGGACAATACCTTTTTGAGTATCGTTGAAGATCATGCAGGCAATATGTGGTACGGCAGTGACCATGGCCTATGCAGGTATGATGGCAAGAAATTCACCACTTTTACTGAAGAACAGGGCCTGCCCGATAGTAATATAGATGCCCTCACCGTTGATAGGGAAGGAAATTTATGGATAGGTACTTTTAACGGAGGTGTATCAAAATTCGATGGTAATTCTTTTACAAATTTTGGTACTGCCGAAGGACTTGCCCATAAAACGGTGTGGGATATTATGGAGGATAAAGAAGGCGGAATCTGGATCGCGACCCGCGGAGGACTTACATACTATGATGGGGAAACCTTCTTGAATTTCTACACAGAACAGGGACTGGCAGACAACAAAACTTCCCGTGTCTTTCAAGATTCCCAGGGTAATATCCTGATTGGAACCTGGGGCGGAGGCCTTTCGGTCATCAGAAAAGAAAAGCTTCAAAATTTAAATTCAGAAAGCAATTCTCAAGAAGGACTTTTTGAAACTTTCAGCACCACAAATTCTCTTGCCAATGATGTCGTGTACACTATTGTTGAAGATGAAAATAAAAACATTTTTTTAGGTACTAATCTTGGCTTTACCGTAATCAAAGGCGGTATCAAATCTGGCAGTGAAATTGGCAGTGCGGGGATTGAAAATTATAATGAAAACACCGGATATCCCATAAAAGATTTAAGCAATAACTTTAGCATGATCAAAGATCGGCAGGGGAAGTTTTGGCTCGGGACGGGAGATAAATTCCTTCGTTTTGACTATAACAGTGTATATAGGGATAGCCTCCCGCCACCAATTTTTCTTCAGAACCTGAAGATCAATAACCAGGTTGTGAGCTGGCATAGTCTGGCCTGGGCAAGAAATAAAGACAGCCTTCCGCCGGGAGTAGAGCAAACGGCCTTTAAAAGCAACGAACTTTTAATGTTCAACAAGGGCCTGAACGAAAAGGACCGGGATACAATGATTAAAACCTTTGAAAAAGTTGAATTTTCGGGGATCTTTTCCTTTTATCCTTTGCCAAAAGATTTGGTTCTGCCGTTTTCTAAAAACGACATTGATTTTGAATTTGTGGGAGTTGAAACTTCCCGACCTTCCCTGGTGAAGTACCAGTATAAGTTAGAAAATTTTGATGACCACTGGTCACCTGTTTCGACTAACAGTTTCGCTAATTATGGTAATCTTTCTGAAGGTGACTACCTTTTTAAGGTTAAAGCTAGAAATCCCGATGGTGTGTGGAGTGAACCTATTACGTACCCTATTGAGGTGTTGCCGCCATGGTACCGGTCCTGGACGGCCTATGTTATTTATGTACTGCTGTTTTTGATCATGCTTTATTTTGTGGATAAATACCAAAGAAACCGTTTGCTCTTGAAAGAACGTCAAAAAGCGATTAACCGTGAACTGGTGCATGCGCATGAAATAGAAAAAGCCTATTCTGAACTTCAATCTACCCAAGTACAGTTGATTTATGCCGAAAAAATGGCTTCTTTGGGTGAAATAACGGCAGGAGTGGCCCATGAGCTGCGGAACCCGCTGAATTTTGTGACCAATTTTTCTGACGTGAGCATTGAACTTATGGACGAAGCCGAGGTAGAGCTAAAAATGGGACATATTGCGGAAGCCGATAATCTAATGCTGGAGATTCAAAAAAACCTGGAGATGATAAGCAGGCATGGCAGGAGAGCAGATGCTATCGTAAAAGGCATGTTACAACACAGCCGGGCGGGCAGTGGCCAAAAAGAGCCAACAGATCTTAATAAGCTGGTGGAAAGTTTCTTGCGCCTGGTGTGCAGCGGCCTGAGCAGAAAAGGCCTATCCCATCAGGTAAAAATAGAGAAGAACTATGACCGCAGTCTTCAAAAGGTGGAGGTAATTCCACAGGATTTAGGGAGGGTGGTAATTAATTTGCTCACCAACGCTTTCCATGCGGTTCAGGAAAAGTGGAATCAGGGTCAGGATCCCACATATCAGCCACAGATTACGGTAGAGACGAAAAATTTGGGAGACCGGGCAGAAATATGGATTAAAGATAATGGTACCGGAATTCCGCCGCATATTCTCAACAAGATCTTTCAGCCATTTTTCACTACCAGAACAGCCGGGGAAGGTACTGGTCTGGGACTTTCTATTTCTTTTGATGTTATGAAAGTTCATGGAGGGGAGATCAAGGTTGATACAGAAGTGGGTAAAGGCAGTATTTTTATGATCGTGCTTCCGGAAGTCGGGCTAAATATGAATGCAAAAAGGGAGGAGTAAAATACCTGCTAATCCTTATCTGTCTTTGTTTATTGCATTGCTTCTTTTTCCGCAGTATCTTCGCATTTCACTAACTTTTAAGACATGAGTTTAGAGAATAAAGTAATGACTGAAATGAAGGCGGCGATGCGCGCCAAAGACAGCAATAAACTTGAAGCTTTACGGGCCATAAAATCAGGCATTTTGTTGGCTAAATCTGAAGCAGGGGGAAAAGAAGGCCTGACGGAAGATGATCAACTTAAGCTGCTTCAAAAATTGGTCAAACAGCGTCGTGAAAGTGCGGCTATTTATACCGAACAGGGGCGTGCAGATCTTGCCCAACCCGAAATAGACCAGGCTTTGGTTATTCAACAATTCCTGCCCGAGCAAATGAGCGAAGAGGAAATAGAAAAAAAGGTGGAGGAAATCATTGAAAAAACCGGTGCCAGCGGCATGCAGGACATGGGAAAAGTTATGGGAATGGCTTCAAAGGAACTGGCCGGAAAAGCTGACGGAAGAACGATTTCTACTATTGTAAAACAAAAACTCTCTTCTTAATTTTCACGCTGCAATTTTCCTTGGGTTTGCAAGAACTTTTTATGTAAATTTGCAGCTCGATTAGGCTCCGTGGCGCAACTGAATAGCGCATCAGATTTCGGCTCTGAGGGTTGCAGGTTTGAATCCTGCCGGGGTCACTTAAAGCAGAAAATCCGCACGAAAGTGCGGATTTTTTTATTTCCCGGAAAGGCTGAGCCTGCTCAAAGCTTTAGAGGGAAATGAAAAAATGCAACGCCTGGAGGGCGGTGCGGGTTTTCTATTTTCAGGAGGGAATCCAAAGGAGCATCATCCTGCCGGGGTCACTTAAAGCAAAAGTCCGCACGAAAGTGCGGACTTTTTCATTTTTCAGAAAGCTGATCTGGACACAGCTTTGGAGAGAATTGAAAAAGCGACGTCACTCAGGGAGGGCAGGACTTTTTATCCTGAGGTAATAAATACCCCGAGCCTTGCCCTGGGGAAAATTTAATTTATTGTGGAAATTTTCCCCAGAAAAAGTGCTTTATTGTAAGAATTTTCTTCATAAAAATTTTGGAAATTTTATTAACATAAATTTAACTCCAACAAATAAGACCTGTAGTATCCTGAAATGAATATACCATTTACCCAGTTCTGGGTATAACCGTTCATCGATTTGATTTTCAGAAGCTTGCAGCCTTGTGATTTTTTTGTCACTTTAGCTATAGTGTTAGAAATAGCAGACGTTTAAAGGTTCTTTCAATCTTTACAGGTTTAAATTTCCCTGCGAAATTTCAATTCCCCCACCCCCTAATAGTATGCCGTTGGATGATGATGTCGTATGTCTTTGCCCCAAAACAAGGATGTGTAATACATAATTTTTTAACTTTTTTATTAACCACTAAATATTAATTATTATGAAAAAAGTGTTTTTAAGCGCCGCGGCGCTAATGATTGGGGCAATTGGATTTTCCCAGGTAACAAATCCTGTCGCACCGGTGGCTGAATCTCAAACGACTGTTCCTAATAACAGTGGAAATGCCGATGCCAACAAGGGTAAATCTGAACAATTTGGTGACGACCACCGGGTAAGAGTGAGACAGGCCGGAACCAGACAATCTGTTTACACCATGCAGGCTAACGGAATTGGAACTACTGGTGGGAACAGGGCAGAAGTACTTCAATCTGGAGATATTAATGCCAACAGTGGTCGATTCAATGCTGCTGATGTATTTCAAACTGGGGATGAAAACCTTTCTCTTACTATTCAGGAGGGTAACCGTAATAATGCTGTTACAAACCAGGGCCAGACTGATGTTAATGCACTAAGTGCAGGAAACCAGTCATTTATCAGACAGGGAAAC
>JBAVJE010000104.1:0-1622 GCA_049687615.1 Salinimicrobium sp.
CCAAAACTACTTCACGGCTCTGGAGCTGAGAAGTCTCAACAGCAGCGGTATTGTTTATGGCGTAATTTCAGGTATGGATGCATGGAAAGATGCCGGCTTGGATATAAATCCGGAAAAACCCGATTGGGAAAGCGGGATTATTTTTGGAACCGGAATTCTGGGAGTTGACAAATTTAGGGAGGCTATTCATTTGATCGATCAGGGAAAAACAAGAAGGCTTGGCAGTACCAGTGTCCTGCAGACAATGGCCAGCGGGATTAGTGCTTTCCTGAATTCAAAATTGGGTTGCGGCAATCAGGTAACGACAAATTCTTCGGCCTGCAGCACTGGAACCGAAGCTATATTGATGGCTGCCGAACGAATAAGATTGGGCAAGGCAACAAAAATGCTTGCCGGTAGCTGCGGCGAAAGCGGTCCCTACATTTGGGGAGGATTTGACGCCATGCGTATCCTGCCGCACAAGTACAATAAGGATCCTGAAAAAGCTTCCCGCCCAATGAGTGCCTCGGCTACAGGTTTTGTGCCCGGCAGCGGCGCAGGTGCTTTAGTGTTGGAAGATATGGAGTCAGCCAAGAGGAGAGAAGCAAAAATCTATGCTGAAGTTCTCGGCGGTCATATCAACAGTGGCGGCCAAAGACAGGGAGGCAGCATGACTGCTCCTAATACTGAAGCTGTACAAATGTGCATCAAAAATGCCCTTTTTGAGGCAGCAATTCGACCCGAAGAGATCGATGTGATAAACGGACATTTGACCGCAACCGCTATGGATGCCACAGAAGTGAAGAATTGGTGCGAAGCACTGGGTTTAAAAGGGAAAAATTTTCCGTTGATCAATAGTCTTAAAGGAATGACCGGCCATTGTCTTAGCGCAGCCGGAAGTATAGAAAGCGTTGCCGCGGTACTGCAAATAAGCAACAATTTCGTTTTCAAAAATGTGAATTCTGAAGACCTTCATCCGGAGATCGATGAATTGATTGGGCGCGACAATGTACCTTCTGAAACCTTTGATAAAAAAGTAGATACGATAGTAAAAGCCAGCTTTGGATTTGGAGATGTGAATGCAGTTGTTGTTTTCCGTTCGGTTGACGATTCCCGGTAAAGGTGATATAGGTTACAGAGAAATCTTAAATAATAAATCTTGAAATATAATAGCATGGAAACAAACGAGATTATTTACTGCTTAAAACAAATCGTGAAACCTTATGTGCAAAATGATATGGCTTTTGATGATTTTGGAAAGGAAACAGACTTTATCAAGGACCTGGAGATCAATTCTGCCAATCTTGTAGATATCATACTCGACGTTGAAGACGAATTTGACATTGCGATTGACAATGATTCCATGGATAAGATGATCACGGTGCAGGATGCCGTGCAGATCATTAAAACTAAACAGGAGGGCGCATGATAGGTAATGATGTTGTTGATTTACAGCTGGCTTCAAGGCAAAGCAACTGGCGTAGAAAAGGCTTTTTGGAGAAGGTTTTTTCTGCAGAAGAACAGCAGCAAATTATAGCATCGGCGCGACCTGACAGGTTGGTATGGCTTTTCTGGAGCATGAAAGAAGCCGCTTATAAGGCACATCAACGCAGGTTACAACTTCCGCGGAAGATAAATTGGCA
>JBAVJE010000105.1:0-4231 GCA_049687615.1 Salinimicrobium sp.
CCTCCGGTCTCACTCGCAATGACGTGAATAAAGATAATAGTCGACAGTTCTTAGTCGCCGGCTCAGTGTGACCACATGAAATTCCGGGCTTAACTCTTTTTCCCGCCGGGAGGGTAGAAAAAGAAAGGTCGAAGCCGCTTATGGAGAAGTTTTTCGGTACCTGTGCAGACTAATTCACAATAAATTGCCACACTTTACTCCGTTCTGCCTGTCTGCCGATAGGCAGTCTCTCCATGCGACGCCTGTTTCGTCCTGTTCCCAAGCCTGTAAAAGTAAACCGTTAAATATTTCATAATTAGCTCGCAACACCTATATTTGTCCTCACCTATAAGTCCCAAATGAGTGTTAAACCATTAGTTGTTATTCTTTGCGTTTTACTTTCCGTTTCTGCCTGTGTTCCTACGAAGCGGTTGAAATATCTTCAGGAGAATGAGGCTTCGGTGGACAGTATTATTTCTGTAGAAAGGATTCAGAAACCATACCGCGTACAAACCAATGACCTGTTGAGCATTAGGGTGAAGGCCATGGACCAGGAACTGGTAGGGATGTTCAATCCTGTTGGCGAAGGTAGCCTGGGTGCTACCACTGAAGAGAATGTCTTTTTTGATGGTTTTACTGTTGACGATCATGGAAATATCAGGGTTCCTACTTTAGGGCCGGTGAATGTTCTTGGCTATACCCTTGATGAGGTACGGGAAAAGATCGAAAAAAAGCTGCTGGAAAATTACTTCAAGGAGGAAGCAAATATTTTCGTCACCGTGAAACTGGCGGGGATCAGGTATACCACAATCGGGGAAATAGGTTCGGGCAGTCAGGTGATCTACAAGGAGCAGGTGAGCATCATGGAAGCCATAGCACAGGCCGGCGATATCAGTGAATTCGGTGACAGGACAGATGTCGTCATCGTCAGGAAGTATCCCGGAGGAGAAAAACGTCATCATATCGACCTTACTTCTATTGATGCCATGCGTTCGCCCTACTATTACATTCAGCCGAATGATCTAATCATAGTTAATCCGCTTCCGCAGAAAACCATAGGTCTTGGAACTACCGGGCTGGAGGTCTTTCGTACGGTGACCTCGGTTCTGGCGTTGGTCGTCAGCAGCATTCTAATTTTTACCCGATAGAGATGGCACATGAAGATGATCATATTTCAGATGTAGGCTCCACCTTTGACTTCAAAGGTTTTGTGCTGAAGGTGTTCAGCTATTGGCAGTTGATACTACTCTCCATAGCCATAAGTTTGGGAGTAGCCTATTACAATAACGTGCGTAAACTGCCTGTATATCGTCTTGGCAACTCCATCAGCATTAAAGACGACCAAAATCCGTTTTTTACCAGTAACACCAGTCTTACCTTCAACTGGGGAGGAACTTCAGACAAGGTCAATACGGCTATTACAATTCTCAACTCCCGCTCCCATAACGAGGAAGTTGTGGAGCGACTGCAGTACTATATAGGCTATTATACAGATGGCGAATACCAGCGGGTCAATGCCTATGGCTACACTCCGTTTAAACTGGTAGCCGACAGCACCGCCTTTCAGGCACAGGGTACCACCTTTACCATAAAATTTAAAGATCCTCAAACCTTTACCCTCAGCACCAATTTTGGGAGTGAGTCGGCAGGGGTTTTTAATTATGCAACTAAAGAATATTCTTCTGTGGTGGTTGAAAAAGGTCCGTTTAGCAAGGAATACAAACTCAATGAGCCGATAGATCTGCCATTTTTGAGCGGCGTTTTTGTATCTACCGCGAGAACCCCTCAAATTGACAAGCCCTATTATGTCAACTTCAAACATTTTGACGGCACGGTAGGCAGGTTCAGGGGAGTTTCGGTGAATACTCAATCGCAGGGCGCTTCGGTGATCAATCTCGCGCTTACCGGAGATAACAAGGCAGAGATCGTCGACTATCTTAACGGCACAGTGCGCGTGCTGAGTGAGAATATGCTGGAGCGCAAGAACCTGTTCGCGACTAAAACCATTCGTTTTATTGACAGTAGTTTAAACGTCAAATCCCTGGAGCTGCAGAATGTGGAAGATGAATTGAACAAATTCAGAAATGACAATGAGATCATAGATCTTTCTGCGGAAACCGGGCAATTAAACGGTAAACTAGTCAACCTGGATGTGCGGAAGGAAGATATCAACAGGCAGTTAGCTTATTACGAGACGCTCGAAGATTACCTGCGCACGCGGGAAGATTACTCAGATGTGCCTGCACCGTCGGTAGCCGGAATTTCCGAAGGAAGTATTGTGAGCGGCGTGGGCAGAATTATTTCCCTCGCAGAAGAGCGACGGAAGTATCAGTTTTCCCTGCAGGAAAATTCGCCGGTCTTCGACAACATTGACCGGCAGATCAATGCGGTAAAGGCGGTACTTTTAGAGAATATGGATTCCTCTCAGCGCTTACTGCGGAAGGAATTGCAGGAGATCAACAGCGATATCGCACAGGCAGAAGCTGAAATAAGAAAACTTCCACAGGAGCAGCAGGATTTGCTGAAGATCCAACGGAAATATTCCCTCAGCGAAAAGACCTACAACATGTTTCTGGAGAAACGCAGTGAGGCGGGCCTTGTTAAGGCTGCAAATGTGAGTGACGTGATGGTGATCGACACCGCAAAAGACACAGGCGGCGGGCAAATTGGTCCCAATACCCAATTGAACTACGTTATGGCCCTCATGGTAGGAGGAATGATCCCGCTGACCTTTGTTTTCCTACTAGTGTTTTTAAATACTAATGTGCATAACGCCCAGGAAGTCACAAGGCTTTCTCCCATCCCGATCCTCGGGATGATTGGGAAAAGCCGAATGGACACCAATCTGGCGGTTTTCAATAAGCCAAAGTCGGCCATTGCCGAAGGTTTCCGTGGCCTACGCTCGAGTTTGCAGTTCATGTATAAAAAGCAGGGCGTGACCGGCTCAAAGACGGTGCTGATCACCTCTTCGGTTTCGGGGGAAGGAAAGACATTCTGTGCAATGAACCTCGCCACGGTCTTTGCTCTAAGTGAAAAGAAAACTTTGTTGTTGGGTGCAGATTTACGAAAGCCCAAGATCTTCGATGATTTTAAGATCAATAATGATGTGGGGGTGGTGAATTACCTGATCGGGCAGGAATCTCTGGAAACTATTATTCAGCCCAGTATGGTGCCGCACCTGGATGTGATCACCGCAGGACCTATTCCTCCCAATCCATCAGAACTGCTTATGAATGAGCAGATGGAAACTTTAATGACCGAACTTAAGGAGCGTTATGACTATATCGTCATGGATACCCCGCCGGTGGGAGTGGTCGCCGATGCACTCAACCTTATCAAATACGCGGATGCCACCTTATATCTCATCCGCCAGGATTACACCAAACGCGGGATGCTGGAGGTGATCAATGAAAAGTACAACAAAGGCGAAGTGAAAAGCATCTCTTTTGTTCTCAATCATTTTATTCACAGAGCGAAATACGGTTATGGCTATGGTTACGGCTATGGTTACGGCTACGGTTACGGCTATGGCCAGTACGGGAAAGGCTATGGACAGGAGCAGCCTTCTTTCCGGAAGAAATGGAAGAAGAAGTGGAGGGAAATACTTCGTAACTTTGAATGATGTTTCGGCAACGGATTTTAATGAAGTATTTCTTTTGATGCTCTGTCCCTCGTTTACTGTTTTCTGTTTACCGTTAAATTAAATCAAAATCATGAAGATTGACAGATTTGAAGATTTGGAAGTGTGGCAGCTGGCGAGGGAAATTTGTCAGGATATTGAAATTCTTTTTGAAACCACACCCTTAGGAAAACGATATTCATTAAAAGATCAGATGGACAGGAGTTCGGGTTCAATTATGGATAATGTAGCGGAAGGTTTTGGGAGAGGTGGGAATCTTGAATTCAGGAATTTTCTCGGATATGCAAAAGGTTCCTGTACAGAACTGAAGTCTCAATTGTATAGGTCCCTTGACAAAAATCTGATTTCTGAAAAAGCATTTCAGGACCTGGCGGAAAAGTGCGATAGAGAAAATGCTAAATTGGGCTCATTTATAAGCTACTTACCCCGCACAGAACATAAGGGTATTAAATTCAAAAAATAGAAATGCAGACCCTTTACAGAAAACAGAAAACAGAAAACAGAAAACAGCAAACGGAAAACAACAAACAACAAACAACAAACAAAAAACCCGTGACAGAAACCAACAATGACTGGCTCTACGAAATCACTCCCAAACGGAAGCTGATCGAC
>JBAVJE010000106.1:0-6615 GCA_049687615.1 Salinimicrobium sp.
CCGTTGGGGTCTACGAAAATCCTCCAAAAATATTCACTAATAATGATGGGCAGCCCGATGGTATCTTTATAGATATCATTCAGCAGATATCCAGGCAGGAGAACTTAAAAATAGAATATGTATCCCAAAGCTGGCCACAGCTTCTAAAAGGTCTTGAAAACGGAGAAATAGATCTGTTGCCGGATGTATCCTACTCCAAACAAAGAGATTCAACAATTGTTTTCAATAAGATTCCGGTAATGGAATCCTGGCTGGAGGTCTACACCTTTCCTGATAACAAAATCCAATCTGTTTTAGAACTTCAAAACAAAAATGTTGGTGTTTTGGCTGCTTCAGTGCAGGAGAATTACGTGTCGAACGAATTTAAAAATTACTTTGCTCTTGACTATAATGTCATCTCTTTTGCGAGCTATGAAGAGAGTGTACTGGCTCTCAAAAACCGGGAAATTGATGCATTAGTCGCAGACCGTTTCTTTTATTTTTCAGATCTATATGATGATGAAATTTATGCTACAGGCATCGTTCTAAGACCCAGCAATCTCTATCTCGGTTTTTCTCAGAATGTGGATCCACAGGTCATTGAATTGTTTGACAAAAATCTGGCTGAGATTAAAAGCAACCCGAAATCTGTTTATCACAGTATTATTAACAACTGGCTCCAAAGGGGGGTTATTCAAAAATATGCCAACATTATTAGGTGGATCATTATTGCCTTCCTGGCCCTTTTGGTTATTGTGTTTGGATTTAATTTTATACTCCATCGTAAGGTTCGGCTTAAAACGGGACAGCTGGAAGAGCGCAATAAGGAGCTCATAAAAGCCCTTGAAAAAGCTGAAGAAAGTGATAGATTAAAAGCGGCTTTTCTTCAAAATATGTCCCACGAGATCAACACTCCCATGAATGGTATTCTGGGGTTTATGAATTTGCTGAAAGAGCAGGATCTCGATAAAAAAACTCAGGAAAAATATATCGATATTGTTACAAAAAGTGGTCAGAGATTACTTACTACCATAGAAAACATCATTCAATTTTCTAAAATTCGTTCCCGCATAGTAGAACCTAAATTTGAGGAGGTAGATGTTTTCCAATTTATGATTTATCACGTTCAGTTTTTTCAAACGCTCGCTAAAGAAAAAGACATTAGCCTGGTCATAGAAAAACAACTGGAGCCCAAAGATTCTATAATTGAGACAGACTCAAATATTCTTGATGGTATAATTTCTAACCTAATAAATAATGCCATCAAATTCACAGAAAAAGGGGAAGTTCAAGTAGGAAATTATCTGGACGGAAATAAACTCGTTTTTTATGTGAAAGATTCCGGTCAGGGGATTAGAGAAGATAAAAAAGAAACCATTTTCAACCCGTTTGTACAGGGAGATCAAGAAATTAACCGATCCTATGAAGGTTCGGGACTCGGCCTTTCGCTTGTTAAAGAGTATGTCGCATTGATTGGTGGTTCAATATGGATGGATTCTGAGATCAATAAGGGAAGTAATTTTAGTTTTTCTATACCATATAAACAAGTGGTGAAAGAAAAGACGATAAAGGAAGGTTCTAAAACCTCCTTCAACAACAAAACCATTTTGGTAGCGGAAGACGATAAAATAAGTTTTCTCCTTATTTCTAAAATATTGCAGCAACAGGGATTAAAAGTGATAAGAGCCAAAACCGGAGTTGAGGCGGTTGAAAAAGCAAAAAACAGCCCGGATATAGGATTAATATTAATGGACCTGAAAATGCCTGAAATGAGTGGGATAGAAGCCGTAAAAAATATCAGGAAGTTCAATAAGACTATACCTATTATCGCACAAACTGCGTTTGCGAAGGACTATCAGGAAATCGTATTTGAAGTGGGTTGTGATGCTTATTTAAGTAAACCCATTGATAAAACAAAATTGATCGAGTTGCTGAAGACTTTTCTTCAGTATAATTTTGTGCAGGAGGGTTTTGGGGAATAAAAAAAGCTCTTCATTTCTGAAGAGCTTTTTGTGCGGGCGGAGAGACTCGAACTCTCACACCGCGAGGCACTAGATCCTAAGTCTAGCGTGTCTACCAATTCCACCACGCCCGCATTTCAATATGTTTGCTTGTTGTAAGCGGATGCAAATATAAGAATTAGTTTCAATTTGCAAATAGCTAAATAATTTTTTTTCTCCAAATTTAAAATAATATTGACATCTGCCTATAATCACGTCCCGGATCGGGATTTTAAGGTTTTACTACGATATCTGCCAATCATAAAACGGGCTTATCCAGTAAGAGCCTATCGTAGGATTATCACCTATATGATAATGCCTTTATAAAGTATTTTTCCCGGGGGGAGGAAGCAATCAAACAAAGATTGCTTTCGCTAAATTAAGTCAGATTGATCATTTACATCTCCGGTCTCGAAGCCAGGAAAAAATAAAACCTAAATAAGTGTGGAATTAGAATCATTAATAAGAACTATTAATGATTCTAATATAACCAAGTTCTAACAGCCGCCTTCTACCGGTTTTTTCTTCTTCTTTCTAACTGTAATAACTTTCTTTGGAACAGGCTTAGCCTTTACCTCTATTTCCTTATTTGAGTTTTTGACCGATTCATCAATAAAACCTTGGACGTCTGCTACCGGCTTTTCTATTTCAGTTGGTTGCGTAACCAATTTATTTTGTAAATACGTGTTGTTTACGCTTAACATTTTTAGATTGTCAAATCCTAATTGATATAGCAAAAGGAAAGGAATGTTGGCTTCCTCCAGGTCTTTTCCATATAAAACCGCAACTTTCTTTTGGTCTTTTAATTCCTGGAAAATTTCCTTGTTTTCTTCATTTAAAATGTCTGGTGTAGAAATATTGATTGCATTTTTTAAATGCCCCTTTTCAAATTCATAAGGGCTTCTTACATCCACTAAAGCAATGTCTGGTTTCTGTATTTCATTAATAGAAACAACATAATCATTGCCCGTTAAATTTTCCAGAGTACTTTTCGTGTTCATAGCATACAAGTTCTCGGGACGTTCGTAAGTGAGAACCCCAATTAGTATTACCAGAATGAAAAGGATTGATGCAATTGATATCCTTTTAACTTTTTCTAATTCTTTCATAATTAAAGTGCTTATAATATTTTAGAAATTAGCAACCGCCTTCTACTGGTTTTTTCTTTCTCTTTTTAACTGTAATTATTTTTTTTGCAACGGGCGCTTCAACACCTGATTCTTCAACCACCCCTTGATCTGGATACATCACCCCGAAAAACATACTCGCAGCTTTTCTTGTAGAATACAGTTTAAAATCTTCAGCCGGCATTTTTTCCTCTGGAGCTGAAGGATTGATGATTGTATTAAACCACCTATTCATTCCTCCACTTAAGACTCTCAGGTTTTTATAGCCTAATCGGTTACATAATATCCAGGCCTGGTCGGCATAAAAATTATCATTTGAATAGAACACAACATCAAATTGGTTTTGATTCAAATAAAGCTGATTATCCTCGTCCAATAAATTTTCCATTGGAATATTTAAAGCATTGGGTAGTGCATAATTATTATAGTGCTCAGGATCCCTCACATCAACTAAAATAAAAGACGGGTCCTGACTTATAAGTTTATGGGCAATTTGATCTGTAGAAATATATCTTTCCTGGCTAAGAGCATTGCTAAGTAGTTGTTCTACTTCTATTCCTTCCTGCTTTGGGACTTTTGGCAACAAAACCAATCCTCCGGCTAGAACAAGGAGAATCAATGCCAAAATTTTATATCTAAATGATAAAAACTTTGCTACCTTTTTTTTAACCATCATTTTGTTCTTTAATTAGTAAAATACTTTTTTAACTCTTTTTCTTATCACATCAGCAAAAGCGAAAGCAAGAATAGCTATAATGGAAAAGATAAATATTACCCAATACGGATTCCAACCAAATGTGTCCATTAGAGTTATATTTCCCATGAAACTACCAGTATAAAGGGGTTCGAAGAAGGTATACAGTTCAGAAAAGATAAGTACTCCTACCATAATTCCTACTACATATACCCAGGCATCCAGTTTACCGATGGCTACCGCACATAAGCTGGTTCCGGGACAAAATCCTCCCGCAACAAAACCCACACCCATGATGATTCCACCAATGATTGCCCCCCATAAGAAAGTTGGGTGTACATATAGTTGAGAAACATCTAAGTAGCCTAGATAATCGAGGTAATAAACACCAATTACAGATACTACGGCTGCTGTAAAAAATACTTTTAACACTGCGAAGTCATAGCCGTAAAAAACGCCTGCAAGTTTCCTTGATGAAGAAAATCCAGAAGATTCTAAAACAAATCCGAAACAAATACCAATGAAAATTGCAATGATACTATCCCATTCCATGGAAATTAAACCGTTAGGTATTATAGGTCCCATAATTTTATTTTTTTATTTATTAAATCCAATTTTTTCTAAAGAAATAGGCCGCGGCATAAGCTGCCCCAAAAATAGCCAGCATAGTTATAAAACCTCCTACTGACAATACCGCCATCCCACTTAAGGCAGCACCGCTAGTACATCCTCGAGCTATTTGAGCCCCAAGCCCAAACAATATTCCGCCACCGAGGGCAAAGACTAGTCTTCTTCTACTTGTGATTTTTGGAGAATGCTGAACGCGCCAACTAATTCTACCCGCTAATCCACCAGAAATGAATGCACCAATTAGAACACCCAGTGCTTCAAAAACTAACCACGTATTCAAAGGGGAATCATCTTCACTTGTAAACCTGCTATAATAGGCATTGTTTTCAGCATGTTCTGGGGCTACTCCCTCTACCATAGCTACAACGCTACTTTTCATAGCTCCACTTGCTCCCAATCCTCTCCCTGTTAAGAAGAAGGTGAAAATGATTATAATTCCGAGTAAGAATCCACCATAATATGGATTCCAATATACATGCCTGTTTTTAGTTTTGTCTGTTTTCATAATTTATATTTTTAATATAGATATCGGGTTATTTGACCTGCTTCTACCATAACAAATCTAAAAACAAGTCCGCCAATTATTACCAGTATTGCCGGCACTATAACGGGTACTCTATAACCTATAAGTTCTATTAATTCCAGTATCGCGGGTACTAACAAACCAAGCAACACTACAAATCCAAAGAACATCAAAGTAAAATCTCCACCCACTAATAAATCCATAGCTTCAAGTTGCACTTGAGAACCTGCATAATACCCCATAATCATGTGTACAATCAAAGCTAGCTCAATAATGATCAAACCTAAATCTATCTTCCCAAACAAATGTTTTTCCTTAACGCTTTTTGATAACATAATGATTGCGGCGGCTCCTGTGGAAAGCCCTGACGTTAAAAATAACGGTCCTAATATGGCATTATTCCAAAGTGGCCTTGCATTAAAAGCAGATAATAAAATACCGGTATAGACTCCCAGTATCAATGATAAGGGAATCAATGCGTAGGCAATATATTTTCTGTTTTTAACAACGAACCTTTCAAAGTCATTTAAAAACTTAAACCGTCCGAACAGGTTTAGCTTGGATTCTACCTTTGGATAGGTTTCTCTATAGTAACCAAATGTCCAAATAAATGATAAAGGAGTCACAATCATTAAAACCCATGCACCCCAGGACATAGGAGACTCAATTCTAAATGTGGTGTACAACTGCCAGGTATATAGCGGATGAGTCAAATCATAGACTAAAGCCAGCAATCCCAGTGATAAGGCAATTGGAGGTATAATAGAAGCTACTTTAACAGCTGCGGGATACTCTTTATCTTTACCTATAACATAAAACAGCGCTGCAAAAAATAAGATTCCTGCTGCTAAACCACCTAAAAATAAGTAGAGAGCAATCGGCCAATGCCATACTTCTAATGAAGGATCTATATTAGGAATATTTCGTCCACTTGTAAATAATTCTTCTTGCATAATATTGATACTTTAAATTAAGTAAAATACATGAGGATTAGTTCCTGCTTCAGGCGCTAAGGTTTTGTACTTTCTATTTTTTAATAATTGTGAAACCTCGCTATTTGGGTCATCTAAATCTCCAAAATACATACACTTTGTAGGACAAACCGATACACAAGCAGGAAGCTGTCCTTTTTCTAATCTGTGATGGCAGAATGTACATTTATCTACATAGCCATCTGGATGTTGATAACGAGCGTCATAAGGACATGACTCTATACAGGCACCACAACCAATACACTCATCGGCTGTTACAAGTACGACACCACCCTCGGCTATGTGACTTGCTCCGGTTGGACAACATCTTACACATGGCGCATTATCACAATGATTACATCTTTCTGACCGTAATTCTAAATCTACATTTGGATATGATCCACTTACAGCTTCTGTAATCCAGTCTCTACAATAGCCATGCGGTACGTTGTTTTCTGTTTGACAAGCCACAACACAATCGCTACATCCAACACATTTTAAAGTGTCTATTACCATTGCATATCTCATATCTCTGAATTTTTATGTGGATTTTCGGTTAAAATTGAAACAAAATTGCCTCTAAGTCCTGTTCCACCCATAAGTGGATCTACGACTACTTTTGAAATTAAATCGGTATCGCTTATTCCTTTGCCATAAGCTCTGGACAGTTTTTTGTTATTATGTCCAAAAC
>JBAVJE010000107.1:0-2180 GCA_049687615.1 Salinimicrobium sp.
GTTTCCCACGCAATGAATAAAACAAAACGTAAATTTGACGCCAATTTGGTTAAAAAACGTTTTTATATTCCTGAGGAAGATAAGTGGATCACTTTGAAGGTGTCTACTTCTGCGATTAAAAACATCAATAAGAAGGGGATTTCCGCAGTGATTAAAGAAGCAAGGGAAAAAGGATTTTTAACCAAGTAGTAATCCTCACATTTAACACGCATTACAATGGCAAAGAAAGGTAACAGAGTTCAGGTTATATTAGAATGTACAGAGCATAAAGCTTCTGGGAAACCAGGTACTTCAAGATACATCACCACAAAAAATAAAAAGAACACACCAGACAGAATGGAGTTGAAGAAATTCAACCCTATTCTTAAGAAGATGACTGTTCATAAAGAAATAAAATAATAAGTCATGGCAAAGAAATCAGTAGCATCATTACAAACAGGATCAAAGAGATTGACTAAAGCTATTAAAATGGTCAAGTCTCCTAAGAGCGGCGCCTATACTTTTGTGGAAGCAATTATGGCTCCAGAACAAGTAAATGACTTTTTAGGTAAAAAATAAGTTATTTCAAATATAATTAAAGCCGTCCCGATACCCATCTGGACGGCTTGTTGTTTTTGTGTATATTTACCTCCGGTAGAGGTTCTGCCGGTTAAGAGCATTTATTTTTAGATCAGTTTAGACAATGAGTTTATTCAAGAAAATTTTCTCTAAAGAGAAAAAGGAGACTTTAGATAAAGGTCTCGAAAAATCAAAAACCGACTTCTTTTCCAAACTTGGAAAAGCCGTTGCCGGAAAGTCAAAAGTTGATGACGAGGTGCTTGATGACCTCGAGGATGTTTTGGTGAGTAGCGATGTGGGAGTGGGCACAACCGTAAAGATTATCAACCGCATAGAAGAGCGGGTTGCCCGTGATAAATTTTTGGGTACCGATGAGCTCAACCAGATCCTGAGAGAAGAGATCGCAGCCTTGATGTCTGAAACCAACTCTGGGGAGGCAACAGATTTTTATGTTCCTGCAGATAAGAAGCCCTACGTGATCATGGTTGTGGGCGTGAATGGCGTGGGTAAAACCACTACCATAGGAAAACTGGCTTTCCAGTTCAAAAAAGCCGGTAAAAAGGTGGTACTTGGTGCGGCCGATACTTTTCGCGCCGCGGCGATCGATCAACTGCAGGTATGGGCAGACCGCGTAGATGTGCCTATAGTAAAACAAAAAATGGGCAGCGATCCTGCCTCGGTAGCTTTTGACTCTGTTCAAAGCGCCGTAAAACAGGGTGCAGATGTGGTCATTATCGATACCGCCGGCCGCTTGCACAACAAGGTGAACCTTATGAATGAGCTCACCAAGGTGAAGCGGGTGATGCAGAAGGTGGTTGACAATTCACCTCATGAGGTCTTATTGGTATTAGACGGTTCTACCGGACAAAACGCTTTTGAGCAGGCAAAACAGTTTACCGCAGCTACCGAAGTTACTTCCCTGGCCGTCACTAAACTTGACGGTACGGCAAAAGGCGGGGTCGTGATTGGAATAAGTGACCAGTTCAAGATTCCTGTTAAGTATATTGGAGTAGGTGAGGGCATTGAAGATCTTCAGGTTTTCAATAAATACGAATTTGTAGACTCTTTCTTTAAATAAAATTTCAGTTTAAAGTCCTGTTATGAAACAATTTTTCGTTCTCCTGTTGTTATGTCTTGTTGTCATCTCCTGTAAGGAAGAAAATAAGGAAGAAACAGCTGTTAAGGAACCTGCCGTCGTCTGGAAACCGAATGATGAAAGCCTGGATTTGGAAAAGCAGGCAAAACATGAGAATGAAAGGATGAGATTCAAACTCATCAATTCTAAATATTTAGACAAAAATGACCTTTGGAAACCTTTTGAAAAGGAACTTTCCACTTTTTCTTCGGAAAAATATGAGTCGTTAAAGCCGTTGGTGCTCGAAAAAAGCATTCCCGAACTGCAACAGGAGATCAAACATGGCAAACTGACTTATGAAGATCTTACACTCTTCTACATTTACAGAATAAGGAAATTCGAAAGCGATAATGAGCTTTCCCTGAACGCAGTGATCGCATTAAATCCTGATGTGGTCGAGGAAGCACGAAAACTGGATGAGCGTAACGCACCAAATGTGAACGAACATTCTGTCTACGGAATGCCTATCCTGCTGAAGGACAATATC
>JBAVJE010000108.1:0-3988 GCA_049687615.1 Salinimicrobium sp.
GCTGATTCTCTCGTTCAGAAAATACCATCCCAGCAGCATCGCGATCACCGGATTAACATAAGTTGAAGTCGCCACTTTTTCAGGAGAAACCACCTTCAGTAAATAATTAAATGAGGTGAAGGCCACAATACTTCCGAAGATTATAAGCAAAACAATAGAAATTTGTGTGGGTGCACTCCAGCTGCCGGGCCAGCTCCATTCCTCACCGAAGGCAAAACTTCCCAAAGCCAGGATAATTCCTGCGGTTAACATTTGGTATGCCGTGTTGACGAAATAATTTGTTGGGAGGTCGGCCTTCGCAACAAAAATACTACCGTAAGACCAGCTTAGAAGGCATAGGAAGATCATGAACATGCCCAGTATAGAATTTTCCTGTTGCACCAGTCCTTGCTGACTCACCAGAAGATAAATTCCCACAATTCCCAGGGCCACTCCCACCATGGACATGGCTTTAATTTTCTTTCCTTCCAAGATCCTCAAAAATAGCAGGACTACCAGTGGTTGCGCTGAGATTTCGAGCGCGGCAAAGCCACTGTCAACATAACGCAAGGCCCACACCACTATTCCATTTCCAAAACCAAGGAAAAGAAATCCGGCAATGACCGTATTAATAAACTGTTTACGACTTATGGAAAGGTTTAGCCCCAGGATTTTGCTTAAACCAAAAATGAGGAGTCCCGCAGTAATGAACCGGATGGAAGCCAGCATAAAAGGCGGCAATTCTGTAACTGCGATCTTGTTGAGCAGGTAAGTTGCTCCCCAGATCACGTAGATCGAAAAAAAGGCAGCAATAACAAGGCCCGAGGTTTTTTTCATCAAATCAATTTATTACACAATATTAGGAATAAAAGCAGCAGGTTTTTAGCTTTTTTGATGAACCTCAAACCCCTGGAAAAAGGCTATTCAAAAATGCCATTTTTAAGAGGTCTCTTTTACAGGCTCTTCCTGCTCATGTTCCTGTAAATCCTTCCGCAGGTCAAGTTTCCGGAAAGCCGGAGATATCCAACCTGTAAATAGAACAGTCACCAGGGTCATGCTTCCGCCAAAAACCACCGCGGTTACTGTACCCATGAGCTTTGCTGTAACTCCGCTTTCAAAGGCTCCTAATTCATTTGAAGATCCAACGAACATGGAATTTACCGATGAAACCCTGCCCCTCATATGATCTGGCGTTCGCAGCTGAAGGATGGTCTGCCTGATAATCATTGAAATACCATCAGTCACTCCGCTAAGGAAAAGCGCAAAGACCGAAAGCCAAAACCAGGTGGAAAGGCCAAAAATGATGATACTCACGCCAAACCCAAAAATTGCTGCTAACAATTTAAGCCCTGCTTTTTTGTTAAGAGGATAATAGGCCGAAGTGAACATAATGATAACCGCTCCTACCGCCGGCGCCGCCCTTAATATACCAAAACCTTCCGGGCCCACTTTTAAGATGTCCTGGGCATAAATTGGTAAAAGCGCCACGGCACCTCCAAAAAGCACTGCAACCATATCTAATGCGATTGCGCCCAATATGATCTTGGTATCCAAAACAAATTTTACTCCTTCCCGAAGGCTTTTCATCACGGGCTCCCCTATTTTAGGATTTAAAATCGGCTTTTCGGGAATTTGTAGCAGGAAGATCAAAGCGACGAGGGAAAACCCAAAGATGAGGCACATGGACCAGTGTACGCCAATCCAGTGAATACTGAATCCTGCCAGGGCCGGCCCCAAAACAGCACCCATTTGCCATACCGAACTGTTCCAGGTAGCGGCATTGGGATATACTCTTTTAGGTACAATGAGCGCGAAAAGTGAAAAGTTGGTAGGCCCTAAAAAGGCTCGCACAATCCCGCCTAAAAAGACCAGAAAGTAAATGGAGTATAAAATGACATTTGTAGACATTCCATGCACGATTCGCGGCCAGGTAAGTAAAAACAAGCCTACGCTTATTACAGAAAAGCCAAGGAGACACTTCAGCAACAGGCCGCGCTTCTCCTTCTGGTCAACAATGTGTCCCGCAAACAAGGCCAGAGAGACAGCGGGAATTACTTCCATGAGACCAATGATTCCCAGGGAAAGTGGGTCTTTTGTTAAATTGTATACCTCCCATTCTATCACGATAAACTGCATGGTACGGGCAAAGACAAAGGCAAAACGAACGAGTAAAAAGGTCCTGAATTCCTTAAAACGCAGGGCGGCGTAAGGATCATTTTTCGGCATTTCTTCTATTGGTTTTCTAAAAATTCAAAGTTATGAAATGTGCGGCAGCAGAAGAAGTGTGATATTCGGAATTAGACCAGTGAATTTAGAATTACAAAAACCAGGACGGGATTAAAAATTTATTCGGAAGGGGATGAGCTTCAAAAATGCCATTTTTGACAGATATGTTTTTCACATGTTTTATGGTCCTAAAAATAGTTATGGAAATTCATTTTTTAATGAAAAAAATGAATGAAATGGAACCATCGTCATATTTCGACCGAACGGAAACGAATATATTTGAAGCAACTGTACTTTAAAATGCAGATTTATCAAAATCAATACCCAACCTTATGAAAATTTTAAAAATAATTTTATTACTGGTAGTTACTACCGGATGTTTACAAGCGCAAAATCTGAAGCCGTATGTAATTGGTTTAGAATCTAATGAATCTATGGCGACATTAAAGGAGAATGTCGCGGCCAATTTAAAGAAAAATGGAATTGAAGTTGTAGGACAGTATCAACCCGCGAATGACGCGAGCAGATGGGTTATCATCTTCACTTCTCCCGAACTTAAGTCGGCCGTGCAAAAAATTGGCGGAAAAACCGGTTTTGCGGCCAGCCTTCGGGTCGGTCTCACTACCGAAAACGGAAAAACCCTGGTTTCCTATACTAATCCTGTCTATTGGGGAAATGCTTATTTCAGAAAAGACTACAATTCGGTAGCAACAAATTATGCCAGCCTTACTTCCAAGCTTGAAAAGGCAATGAAGGCCACCGGAGATTTTAAAGCTACCTCTTTTGGTTCAGAGAAAGGTCTTTCAGCAAATGATTTGAAAAAATATCATTACATGTTCGGGATGCCTTATTTTGATGATACCATTGAACTGGAAAGTTTTTCGAGCTACCAGGATGCGACTAAAAGTATTGAAACCAATGCAGCAAAGAATACCACCAATCTTGAATTACTTTATAAAATTGAAATTCCCGGGAAAAACCTTAGCCTTTATGGTTTTGGGCTAAAAGGGGAAAAAGGAGAATCTAAATTCCTTCCTACTATAGATATAGGAGATGTTAAACACACAGCATCTTTACCATATGAAGTCCTGGTAGATGGCAAGGAGGTTCATATGCTTCACGGCAGATATCGTATCGCGATCGCATTTCCCGATCTTACGATGAAAACCTTTAGTAAAATCATGTCTACTCCCGGAGATATTGAATCTTCATTGGAGCAGTTAGTACAATAAATTCGAAAGAATTCTTAACCATAAAAAGCCCTGTGTATTAGATACACGGGGTTTTTTAGTACTCTAATCTTTAATTGGTATATGTAGAATCAGAATTTTTTGTTCATTGCTTTCATTTGCTGAAACAATTCTTTAAACAAACCGCGAGCAATCAACAATTTCATTATTTCATTGGTGCCGGCATAAATTCTGGCTACTCTGTTATCTGCATACATTCGGGCAATTGGGTAATCCCACATATAACCATAACCACCAAATAATTGCAGACATTCATCTACTACTTTACTATGCATATCTGTTGCTGAATACTTCGCGATTGAAGCACTTTCAGCACTTAGTTTATGATCTGATAATAAAACTGTACAGCGATCTAAAAATGCCTGATGAACTTGTAATTGTGCAGCACATTCGGCAAGTTTAAATTGTGTGTTTTGGAAACCGGCAATTGGTTGATCAAAAGCGGTTCTTGTAGAAGTGTATTCAACTGTTTGATCTATGGCTCCTTCTGCACCCCCGATAGCATTCAGCGCGACTGTTAAACGCTCTCTGGC
>JBAVJE010000109.1:0-2162 GCA_049687615.1 Salinimicrobium sp.
TTCGACCATACCCTCATTCCAGTCGGGGAGCTCAGTGTGACATTCTAAGACAAGACTGTAAACAGAAAACCGTAAACCTAACATGCGAGTATTACAACTTATTGATTCCCTGAGAAGTGGTGGAGCGGAACGCATGTCCGTTACCTACGCCAACGCCCTGGCGAAAAGGATCGATGCCTCCTATCTCTGTTGTACCCGTATGGAAGGCCTTTTGAAAGCTGACCTGTCTCCTAGAGTAGGTTATTTGTTCCTAAATAAAAAAAGCACCCTTGACTTAAAAGCTTTTGGAGAGCTGCGAAAACTTGTGAAGAGAAATAAGATCGATCTTATACAGGCCCACAGCAGTTCCTGGTTTTTGGCGTTGTTGGTCAAGCTTAGCCTCTCCGGAGTAAAACTGGTGTGGCATGATCATTATGGACGAGAGCTAAAAGAACGAAAAACCGGTGCATTACAATTGGCTTCGCGATATTTTGATGGCATCATTTCAGTAAATGCTGATCTCAAAAGTTGGGCTGAGGAAAAACTGAATATAAAACATGTGACATTCTTTAGAAATTTTCTTTCTGAATCCAATTCTATTTCGATTCCGGCGAAATACCCCCTTCTGGGGGGCAGGGGGGATGACTTCAAAGTCCTCTGCCTTGCAAATCTGCGGCCTCAAAAAGATCACCTCAATTTGCTGCAGGCTTTTGATACGGTTCAAAAAGTCCATTCTCAGGTATCCCTTCATCTATTAGGAAAAGATAAGGGAGACAATTATTCAAATGAATTAAAGGATTTTGTTAGACGAAATGGCTTGGAGAGTAAGGTCTTTTTTTACGGGGAACAGCCAAATGTACAGGAGCTTTTACTGCAGGCAGACCTGGGAGTGCTTTCCTCTGTTTCGGAAGGTTTACCGTTAGCGCTGCTGGAATATGGAAGAGCAGGTTTACCGGTAGTTTGTACTGCCGTCGGGGAATGTCCTGAAGTGATTGGGACTACAGGATTACTGGTTGCACCTTTAGACTCCGGTGAGCTGTCAAACGCAATTTTAAGTTATCTTAAAAATACAAAAGAGAGAAAGACGGCTGCTGAAAATTACCGGAAAAAGATCATGGAACAATTTTCAGAAAAAGCCGTTATCCCAGGAACAATTAATTTTTATGAGAAAATACTCGCAAAATAATTTCGTTTGAAGGATATTGAAGTTTATTCTAAAATAGAAGAATATTAGTAGTCTTTTGCATTCCAGATATATCCGGCTCCTGTTGTTACACATGGGGATAGCCTTCGCTATCTATATACAAGAGTCGTTATCGGCACTATACTTCCTTGGAGTTTTTGGGTATTTTTTGTTCACCACAATTCAGAACGAAAATCGGAATAATGAGGCATTAATGGCAGCGGCCTATATAGCTGGAGCAGAAGTCTTTTGGCGTCAAACCGGAGCTTTAGTTTTTTATGAGACCGGAAAGTACGGAGTGATCCTTTTTCTCCTGATAGGCATTTTTTTCAAAGGTACTTCCTCAAAAACAGTACCCTACTGGATTTACCTACTTATTCTGGTACCGGGAGTAATTGTGGCCTCGGTCAATCTAAGTTACGAAGCGGAATTTAGAAAATTGATCGCATTTAACCTCTCCGGGCCGGTGTGTCTTGGTATCTCAGCCTTATACTGTTATTATAAGAAAATAAAAAAAAGGGAAATGGAGCTTGTCATCATGATGCTCCTGATGCCTCTACTTTCTCAGATGTTTTATCTTTATCTGTATACCCCAACCCTAAGGGAGGATATTATCAGCCTTTCCGGAAACTATGCCGCCACGGGAGGATATGGTCCAAATCAAATATCTACGGTTATGGGCTTGGGAGCATTTTTGTTGGTAACACGCTTATTTACTGTAAAAAAGAAGATGATCAATTTGCTTGATCTGGCCTTACTCGGTATGACCGGCTATAGGGCGGTTGTTTCGTTTTCAAGGGGAGGTGTTTTTACAGCGATTGCTTGCGTTATCTGTTTTGTGGTATTCATGTACTACAAGCAGGATCATCGGGAACAGGCAAAATTAAATCTAAAAATTATTTTGATTGGTATTTCTTTTCTATTAATCTGGATCTTTACTACCGCAGTTACCTCGGGACTAATTGTAAATAGATATGCAAACAAAGATGCTCTTGGAGAG
>JBAVJE010000110.1:0-8436 GCA_049687615.1 Salinimicrobium sp.
GGTAGCCGGAAAGATCATGAATTCTCGACCAAAGATCAGGGAAGTTTTTGACGCCTGGCAAAAAGATTCATCTTTAGTAAGTGACCTTCAAAAAAGGGAAGAATTAAAGGATCTTATCCTGGCAGAATCTCCGTGGATAAGGGATGCAGCTTCCGAAACAGCCCAAAAACAACTCCTGGCCCAGCTCTTTGACAGGGAAAGGCTTCAACAAGAGGAGCAAAAGGCCCTGCAAAGGCTGGAGCAAATGCAACAGTCATCGGGTGCCTGGCCCTGGTTCTCGGGCGGTTACCCAAGTGCATTCATCACCAGGCATATTGTAGCCGGTCTTGGCCACCTGGACCGATTGGGTATTGAATTAGAGGATTCAAAAATGGCAAAAAAAGCGATCGCTTATCTGGATAGGGAAATTCTCATCAGCTTAAGAGAAAGTTATGATAAGGAAAATTTTTACCACAACCATTACCTGCTGCATTATCTCTATGCCCGCAGTTTTTACCTGGAGGAATTCCCACCTTCCGAAGAGATAAGGGAACTCTTGAAAAAAGCGATCACGGTCAATAAAGAAGATTGGCTGCAAAAAGATCTGTACAATAAAGGTTTATTAATGCTCATTTGTACAAGGACAGATGATATTGATTTCGCACGGAAGATAGGTGCCTCTTTAAAGGAAACAGCCGTAAAATCTGAAGATTACGGCATGTATTGGAAAGAAAACGTCTCCAGCTGGTATTGGTATCGTGCACCGGTGGAAACCCAGGCGTTGCTCATTGAAGCTTTTAGCGAATTGGGCGAAACCGAAACAGTGGAAGAGCTGAAGATCTGGTTGCTTCAGAATAAGCGCACCAATCACTGGCCTACCACCAAAGCCACTACCGAAGCCAGTTATGCCCTGTTGATGAAAGGTAATGATTGGCTTCAGGTGGAAGATCAAACCGTGCTGAAGCTGGGAGGAGAACCCATTACGGCTGAAAAACTTTCAAAAACCGAAAAGGAGACGGGAACCGGTTACAGAAAACTCGTTTGGAAGGCGGAAGAGATCACCGGGGATTTTAGCAAGATCACAGTAGAAAATCACAATTCAACTGCAGGTTACGGAGGCGCCTACTGGCAGTATTTTGAAAACCTCGACAAAATTCAGGATCACGGCAGCAGTCCGCTTAACATAGAAAAGCAACTGTACTTAAATGTTTCGGGAGAGAATGGAAAGACCTTGAAAAAGATAAGTCCGGAAACCGCTCTACAACTGGGAGACCTGGTAACCGTAAGGCTCGTAGTACGCGCAACGGCCGATATGGATTTCATTCATTTAAAAGATATGCGTGCCAGCGGTTTTGAACCTACTAACGTATTAAGTGAATACAAATACCAGGACGGGACTGCTTACTACGAAAGTACACGTGACGCCGCCACGCACTTTTTCTTTGATGAACTTCGGAAAGGTACTTATGTATTAGAATATAACGTAAGAGCGAACAACGCCGGTAAATTTTCCAATGGCATTACAACAATAGAGAGTATGTATGCACCGGAATTTTCGGGCCATACCAAAGGCAACCGGGTGGAAATTGAATAAGATAAGAATGGAACTGGAGATCACTTTACAACAAGGCGGCATGCGCGAATTCGAGCGAACGGGAATATATCCTGAATACCTTATTTTTCACCGCCCCGGCACCAGAAGTACCTGGCGGATTAAGATAAGGAATAAGCCCCAGATGGGAGTGCTTAAAAGCAAAGGAAAGGTTGTCTATGAATACAGTTTTGACGGGAACTTCTGCAAATTCAGGAAAGTGAAAGCAGACGGCAGCTTTTCGGCATGGAAAACACCGGAATCCATGTCATTCGAAATGCGGGATTAAAGGGGCCGGCCAAAAGAGTCCGGCCCCCGGGAAATTTTTAATTATGGTTGAACATTATTTTGCGGGAATGTACTCAAATCTTTGTCCGCCCACAGAGATGCCGGCCATAGCTCCGCCTTTAGGGACAGTAACAATAGCAACACCGTCACGGAATTCCAGATCACCGGAAAAGCCCTGATCCAGGATTACAGCCGAGGCATTTGCGCTCAATTCAAATCCGCCTTTTTTAAAACGTTCCAGAGCAGCCTGGGTCTCGAAGTAAAGCACTTCTACAAAAGCTTTTCCTCCCAGTTGTAATCCTATATCCACTTGTTTTAGGTTGGCATAACCTACCACCATGCCATTGTCGTAGACCACCCCATTTCCTGAAGCGCCACCAATAATATAAGCGCCTTTACCTACATTTGGAAAAATGGCATATCCAGCAGCCGAATCGAAATAATCACTCATTAGAGGGTGTTCCCTTTCGATCATGGCTTTTTCCTGCCGGGCATCAGTTACCAGGTCATCTTGTGATACTTTGGTCGATCCGCAGGAGGTAAAGATCAAAAAAAAGACTGCGAAAAATGCTTTGTAAACAATTGATGTAGTTTTCATAGTGGTATTTATTAGAATGATTCTGTTAAATTACTAAGGATTTTTAAAATCTGTAGTTAAGCATATGTTATTAAACTAAAAATGAGGCTGAAGTTTCTTCCGCCATTTTTTATTGCAATGACATATTGGTCATCACAAACTACCTGCTTTTAACCACTCCGGCACGCGGTAGAACCGGAGAATAAGAATTAGACAAAACTCGAAGAAGGAGTCTTTAAAAATAAAGAAGTGGCCCTCTAAATATTTTTTTGCCGGCCACTGCTGTAAATTTAGAAAGGCTTATAAAGTTGGGCGTTTTTCTGAAGGGAAGGAGTCGGAATTCATGAATACAGAAACGCGAGATAGTAAGACCTTATCCCGACAAATGTGTAGTCTAAAACTAACCGGCTACTTTTTTATTTCCCCGGCTCTATTCTCAGGAATATAATGTAGCCTTATTTCCCCGAGAGAAACCTATAAGACTAATTCCAAACTCTTTAGCAAAATCTACAGCCAGGCTTGAGCAGGCAGAAACCGCTATCACATAGGGAATTTTGGCTATAAAAGCTTTTGAAATAATTTCGTAGGAAACCCGCCCGCTAACCAGCATACAATTTGCAGCATTTAAAGAGTTGTTTATCAATAATTCCCCAATCACTTTATCAACAGCGTTGTGCCGGCCAATATCTTCTTTAATGGCCAACAGCTTATAATTTTTATCGAATAATGCGGCAGCGTGCGACCCGCCTGAAACTGCAAAAGTATCTTGTAGTTGTTTCATTTCAGAAAACATCTCTTCAATTCTTTGAAAATCAAAATCAAAATCATTCGCGAGTTTGTTTCCCTTTACTGAAATGTCTTCAAGTTTTTGCTTTCCGCAAATACCACAAGAAGAAACCGACAACAAGGTTCTTTTGTTTAAGTACCCTTTTCCTGAATCTCTTTTTGGAATGCTGACATTTATAATTGAAAAACCGTTTTCAGCTTTTTCAACAACTTCAAAAGTTAGAGCAGCAGTACTTTGATAAATATCTTCAGCATATAATAAACCGCGGATTAATTCGAAATCATCTGAAGGGGTTCTCATAACGACGGTGTAGGGCTCCTTATTAATATTTATTTGTAGAGCAGCTTCAACAACTAAAGCATCGTTTACTTTTTTTTGAATGCCGTCTTTTATGTGTAAACCTTCGTAGGTTAGTGTTTGCATATTTTTCGATCAAATGCGTTCAAAATCAACTGCCACAACTTTATATTCCGGAGTCATGGTTTCTTTATCTCCAACACTTCCTGTAATAAGATTTATGAACACTTCAGGTTGATGGAAAGTGGTCCTTAACACGCCTCTTTTAACGTTTTTGGAATATTTTATTGGGATGTGCACACTTCCTCTGTCTGAAAATATTCGCACTATTTCTTCATCTTTGATACCTTTTTCTTTCGCGTCTCTTGGATGTACTTCCAAAAAGTCTTTTGAAAGAATTCTTTGGTTATCTGTTCTACGCGTCATGGTCCCGGAATTGTAATGTTCCAATTCTCTCCCCGTGGTTAGAATAAATGGATATTCTTTTCCGTGGGAGGTAATTTCAGGGGTTTCCTCAAAATTGAAATGATGAAAAGTACCCATGCCTTTTTTAAAATGTCCATCTATATGAAGCATCTTAGTATCTGTTCCATCTTCACTTATTGGCCATTGTAACCCATTTTCACCTAAACGTTCCCAGGATAATCCTTTCATAAATGGAATAACATCAGCTATTTCTTCGATAACTTTAGCAGCATCGTAGGTTGGACCGGTGGGTTGGTTGTAGCCTAAACGGCTCATCACATCAATGATCATTTGTCCATCTGGTTTTGTGTTTCCAATGGGTTCAATCACTTTATTTACACGTTGTACCCTTCGTTCTCCATTGGTAAATGTTCCGTTCTTTTCAAAGTAGGAGGAAGCCGGTAAAATCACATTTGCCATTTTAGTTGTCGCGGTCATAAATAGTTCCTGAACAACTACCAGTTCTAAATTTTCAAAAGCTTTAATGCTATGATTGGTGTTAGGATCGGTCATAATAGTGTCCTCACCCATAATGTAGAGCGCTTTTAACTTACCGTCAATGGCTGCATCCAGCATTTCCGGAATTTTTAAACCTTCAAATTCCGGCATTTTTTCAATACCATATTTTTTCGCATAATATTCCTGAATTTCAGGATTGTTGACATCCATATAACCGGCTCCCTGATGTGGTTGTACCCCCATATCTGCAGCACCCTGAACATTATTTTGGCCACGTAACGGATTCAGTCCGACTCCATTTCTTCCTATATTACCGGTCATCATGGCCAAATTGGATAATAACATTACGGTTTTACTGCCTTGATAATGTTCTGTAACTCCTAAACCATGAAATTCCATGGCTCTTTCAGATTTCGCATAGGCAATGGCAGCTTTTCTAACCAGGTCTTTAGAAACTCCTGTAAGGGTCTCCAATTCATCCATATCCAGATCTTCAACATGTGCTTTAAATTCCTCGTACTTTTCTGTATAAGACTTAATAAAATGTTGATTTACCAGGTTTTCTTTGATAATGTAATGTGCTATCATGTTCAAAATAGCCACATTGGTTCCCGGCCTGATTTGTAAATGAAAATCTGCCAGTTCAGCCAGGGTTGTTTTGACAGGATCAACCACAATAGAGGTCACCCCTTTCATAAAAGCCTGCTTGATTTTTGCTCCGGTTACCGGATGAGCTTTCAGCGGATTTGCTCCAAACAAGAAAATAGCATCGGTTTGTTTCAAATCTTCAATGGAATTTGTGGCTGCTCCGGTTCCAAAAGATTGTTGCATTCCATAGGCAGTA
This sequence comes from Salinimicrobium sp., assembly GCA_049687615.1. Classification (GTDB taxonomy): domain Bacteria; phylum Bacteroidota; class Bacteroidia; order Flavobacteriales; family Flavobacteriaceae; genus Salinimicrobium. The sequence goes on from JBAVJE010000110.1 coordinate 5,288, forward strand.
GGCGCGTGGCAAACACGAGCGCAACCATCAATGTTATTGGTCCCTATGGCGACACGAACCATTTTTTGCATTAAATAATTTTCTTCATTCGTAGCTCTTGATGAAGACATGGCTCCAATACTATCTGCGCCGTACTTGTTTTTTATTTCTGTTAATTTATCAGCGATAAAATCGTAGGCTTCATCCCAGGAAACTATCTCAAATTTGTCGTTTTTCTTGATCATTGGGTCGCGTAAGCGATCTGGGTGATCATAAAATTGAAAGGCAAAACGCCCTTTTAGGCAGGTATGACCTTCATTAACTTCGGCAGTTTCGGGAGCCTGAATGCCCCTGATCTTTCCGTTGATTACTGAAACATCCAATTGACAACCCACGCCACAATAGGTACAGGTTGTTCGTACCGTTTTGTCGGCAATTAAGGTTTTTGTTTCAAATTTATCGGTTAAAGCTTCTGTTGGGCAGGTTTGTACACAGGCGCCACAAGAAACACAGGCAGATTCATTAAAAGTTTCATCAAAACCTTTGATAATATTGGTGGCGAAACCACGACCGGACATTCCTAAGATCATCTCCCCCTGAATTTCCTCACAGGCTCTAACACAGCGAAAACACTTGATGCACTGGGATAAATCTGATTTTATATATGGATGTGCTCTGTCCGGCTGAAGCTCTAAATGATTTTCTCCTTCGGGATATCGCACATTCGGGATTCCAATTCGGGCAATAGTTTCCTGAAAAGGGGTTGCTTTTTTATCTTCGGAAGGGAAAACTTTATCCGAGGGATAATCTGATAAAACCAATTCAACAATATTTTTACGAAGCCTTTTTATTTTTTCTGTATTGTGATAGATATAAAGTCCTTCTGAAACAGGGGTGTGGCAGGAAGCCATAGTTTTTGTAACCCCGTCTTTTTCAAGAGCCACTTCTACCGAACAAACTCGGCACGAACCAAAATTTTCCAATCTATCATCCTGACACATTGTGGGAATGGCCTGGTGGTTTTCTTCCATTCTTCGAACGAATTCCAGGATCGTTTCCCCTTTAATAAAATCGTAGGCTATGTTGTTTATATGAGCTTTCATATTGATTTTAGTTTGAAGTGAAATATTGGTTCAACTCATCTTTAAAATACATAAGGGCATTTCTTATTGGTAAGGGAATTCCTCCGCCAAGTGCACACAAAGAACCAATTTCCAGGGTTTCTAATAGATCATCGAATAACTGAGGGTCAATTTTATAATCCTCATTCTGTGCTTTTTGAAGAAGTTCCATGCCCCTAAAAGAGCCAATTCTACAGGGGTAACATTTTCCGCACGATTCATCGGCAGTGAACTCTAACAAATGTTCCAGGAATTTCACCATGGGAAAATCTGTTGGGATAGAAACTACACTGGCATGACCTAACAGAAATCCGTTGAACTTTAAACTTTCAAAATCCAAGGTTAGTTCCTCAATTTTATGCATTGGAATAATGCCGCCTAAGGGCCCGCCCATTTGAAATGCTTTAATGTCTGATTTTAAGCCTTTCCCATACTCGTTAAAAACCGTCGCTAAGGGAGTACCCATTTCAATTTCATACATTCCCGGTACATTGAAAAAACTATCCAGTGAAACCAATTTTGTTCCCGTAGATTTTTCTGTTCCTAAGGAAGCGTAAGCAGCGCCTCCATTTTCTAAAATCCAATGAATATTCGCAAAGGTTTCTACATTACTCAAGACCGTTGGTTTGCCATACAAACCATACTGAGTTGGATAAGGCGGGCGCACTCGGACTTCCGGCCGTAAACCTTCAATGGAATTTAATAACGCGGTTTCTTCACCACATATATATGAGCCTTGCCCGCGAATTATTTTAAATTTAAAATTGCCAATCAGATTGTTATCTTTTAATTCTTGAATTGCATTTGCAACAATTCTAATGGAATCTGGATATTCACCGCGTATGTATAAAATCCCGGTATTGGCTCCAACAGTTAACCCGCTCATATACATCCCAAACAAGACTTTGTGTGGTTGGTTTTCCAGTAGATACATATCTGAATACGCTCCCGGATCACCTTCATCTGCGTTACAAACAATGTATTTTTGGGTCTCTTCCCGAACAGAGTTGAGGGGTTCTTTAATTACGGCATCTAACTTAAACCAAAACGGAAAACCGGCACCGCCACGACCTCTTAATTTTGAAGTTTTGATCTCCTCAATAACATCTTGAGGATTCGCTTTAAATTTTTCGGAAAGCGCATAAAAATTTGAAACATTGTCAATTTTTGAAGTCAAAACAGGCGTCGTATTGCAATCTACATGATAACTATTATTCTGACTTTCCGACTGCGCTTGAGATGACAAAATTTTAGTTAGTTCCTCGTTTGTAGCTGCTGAAAAGGTTTTATCATCAAACATGAACGCGTTATTGGTATGGCAACGGCCTACACAAGCAGCATAATCAATTTCATCTTTTTTGAAATGCTTTTCTATGTTCTCCTGGAGACCTGTTTGAGTATTAGCAACCATACAAGCCGTTCCGCTACATACATGAATCTTTTTTGTTCGGTTTTCTTCCCTGGTAAAATCGTAAAAAGAAGAGGTGCCAACAATCACAGAATCATCTAGGAAAAAGCGTTCCGCTAGCTGGTGAAACTCTTCTTTCGGTGCATTCTTATGCGATAATTCTGCTATATTTTCAAACAAATTATCATCTAAACCTTTACGAGATGATAATGATCGTATGTTTTTATTGGCCATTTTGTAGAGTATTATTTGCTAAGTTACTGAAAATTAGGGGTATTGCTTCGCGCTCCAATTTATGCATTTTTATAGAGAAAAACTGTAACAATTATTGCAGGCAGTGGAGAATAAAAGGCTCATAAAAGCCAGTGGCAATGGGGCACAGCAGACCGCGATTTCCGGAAATGTAATTATTTATAGCTATTCAAAGCCTGCTGCAACTTTTCTTTAATTTCATTTTTCAGGCTTTCCGGTTCCAATACTTTTACCTGGTCGCCATAGGAGAGCAATTCCATCCTAAAGTCATAAGTAGGCCTGATGAAATAACTAAACCTGATTTCCCGGTCATTTTTCAGCAGCAATTCCTGACTGTGATGAAGCGGGAGGGATTCTACATACCTGCCTTCCCGGGGAGTGAAAGAGAG
>JBAVJE010000111.1:0-1688 GCA_049687615.1 Salinimicrobium sp.
ATGTGATTCTTAACTTTTGCTAAATGCAGTCTTGCAGGTATACCTAAAGCACGAAGGCAGGCAATTAATAGTATTGATTTTTCTACACAATTTCCAGACTGTTTTGCGGCAATATGACTCGACTTATACTTTTCTCTTGAAAGACTTATGCTGTAAGGGTCATACTTCCAATGATCACGCACTTTGGTGTAAATCTTAATTGTTTTCTCTTTTGCAGAAAGAGTATCAGTTTTTAATTCAGAAATAAGATTCTGGATTAATTCATTTTCAAAATCAAAATAGTATGTAGATTCTCGATATTTCATTCCCGTGATGCGTTTTTCAGATTGTGGCTATCGGTCTTGGTTATCGCAAGTGGGCGGAGTAGGGGATGCTTCCGAAAGCCCCGGTTTGTGTGTGAAGTTAATTAATTTTTTTCTAAGCTAACCGCCTGTTTGCGATGAACCCTTTTTAGGGCTTTATATATTCAACTTTGTACCGTCTAAAATTGATAAACAGAATCGGATATTTCTTTGAACGTTAGATCATCCTTGTCGAGATTAATCTCTACCGTTTTGCGGTTTTTATATAATTCCTCATCCGGATAATATCTCACTCCGGTTGATCTCTCAGAACAACCTAAAATCAGAATTATCAATATTAAATAGATATTTTTCAAAATGAATGGCAAGGTTTTCGGTTTACGCAACTAGTGGTCCCTGAATAAGGTCAGTATGGCCCTGGAAACTATCGTTCTAAAGGTACTCAAAAATGTCATTTTTGAGAGATATTAAGCAGTAGGGGTTAAGCATTCTTACTCAGGTTTGTTCATATCCATGAATCTTTTTCCATTCAGAGATGTCAATTTTATCAATTTCTTCAAGTCTTTCCTTTTCTGATTGCCGGTAAGAATAATTGATGTAGAAAAACCAGGCTATAAAACTCAACCCAAAGATGATAAGCCGTTGCTTAAATTTTAAAAAATAGTTCTCTCCTCTTAAGGTAAATAAAGTGTGTGAATTAAATAAATAGGGTCTGAAAAATAAAATAGGAGCGAACAGGAATAAGATGATCATCTCCCAAACCTGATAACTTTCGGTTTTATTCTTTTCTAATTTTTCGGCCTCTTTTTTAAGGTAGACTTGTGTTTTCTTATTCCAATTTTCAATTACTTCGTTCTGTTCCTGCTGAGTTATTTTTCGGTTTACTAGTTCTTTTTTCGCCTGGTTAATTGCTTTTTGTTGCCAATACTCGGTCGATGAATTGGCTATTTCAATCAATTCTTCTGTTTCCCTTTCTGGAATTGGCGGGCTGAATTCGCTCATTATAGGTTGGGTAATGGTTCCGGTTATCGCAAATAGCAGATTTTGGAACGGAATTATCAATTAATGGTTCATTTTAAAGGTAGTCAAAAACAGCATTTTTGACAGGTCTTTCAGCAATTGTGTTATTCATTGTTAACTATAGTGGATTTACTGTTACTCTTCGAATCCTCTATAATCTCAAGAGGATAATTATATAACTCTAAAATTTTGATAGCATTTCCACTCTTTGGTTTTCCCGGTTTAATCTTGTGGTCAAAAATTAATTGATGCTTCAAAACAAGATGATCCCTGCCTGTTTATATTGGATGAGATTTTTAAAGGAACTAATACGGTAGAGAGAATAGCTGCAGGAAAATCGATATTATCTTACTTAAATAAAGAGAA
>JBAVJE010000112.1:0-2407 GCA_049687615.1 Salinimicrobium sp.
CTTTCCAGGACGTTCGCCTTGATCTGCTCAATTTGATTGTTCAGGTTGACGATTACCGGGTTGCTTGGAGTAGAGCCTGCAAGAATCCGGTCTCTTTCTAAAACGAGTTGATTATAGGACTGAATTATGTTAGCCACTCCTTCATTGCCCCCTTCTTCAAAACCAAGGTTTGCAGGCAACAAACCTCCTTTGTCCGATTTTAAATATTCGATCATGGTACGGGCGAGTTCCAGCTGGGTCTCCACCGCCAGCTGACGATTTCGAAAATCACTGGCGTTTTCAATAAACAGCTTAGACTCGGCTTCTATATCTGTGAGTTGGTTGGACTTTTTAAATTGTTCTTTATTGGTTTCTACAGAATCCAATTCTTCGGTAATTATTGTCAGTCTATCCTCGATGAAATCGGCAGTGTTTTGAGAGATCAGATTTTTATCTGCAATGGCTTCCTGGTTGTACTGGTGAATCAATTGATTCAGGACTTGCTGAGCTTTACTTTTTACAGGGTCCTGCAGGCTTAGTTCAATGAGGCTTGAGTTCTTGTCGGTAAGGTTCACCTGTACCTTTTCCCGGTAAGCTGATGCTGCTTTTTCCACAGTACTAAAGACGACCCTGATTTCTGCTTTTTCTTCGGAAAGATCTGCTTTATTAGGGGTGACAGAGATTTCAGCGTATGGCAATGTTATGGCTTGCCCGAAATTCATTTTTTTACTGAAGTCGGTATCTTCTATTGTGACAAGATAGGTGGAATCTGAAAGGATCTCAAAGTGCAATGGACCTACTTCGTCTTCCGCAGAAAGCTTCTGAAAACGGGCCGCATCAAAGGCCAAAAACTGAATATTAAATGGACGTTCAGCGAAAACCTCAGTCGGGGGAACGGTACCTTCATAAAAGTACCTGACATTGAGATTGAGGTCTTTTGTCACATTAGTCATCAAGCGTTTAGACTTCAGGATCCCTATTTCATTTTCAATGGAAGCAGTTCCCATTCCACCTAAAAGGCCCAAATCTGCAAAGGCAGCGAGTTCCGAAGAACCGGCACCTTTCTCTTCATCCTTGATGATGACAGTTGCGACAGTGTTATAAACAGGGGTGCTGTAATGCAAGAAAAGAAAAGCGAATAAAACGCAAAGGATAACCCCAATAACGAAGATAGGCCAGCGGCGTAAATAAATTTCAAGCTGTTCCCTTAGATCTATTTCTTCTTCCTGTGGGCGAACGGGTGTAGATTGTTGTGACATTTTAACGGAAAATAACTACGATTAATGAAATAAGAACTGACGCGATCGAAATATAGACGGAGGCATTACGGTTATAGCTGGCGCCCTGTCTTTGGGCAGAATTGGGTTCCACATAGATCACATCGTTCTGCTGAAGATAATAGTAGGGGGAATTGATAAAATCGCTACCGGTAAGGTCGATATATTTGGATTCGGTCTTGCCACCGGTCTCGCGCATCACAAGCACATTATCCCTTTGGCCGTAGATGGTAAGGTCTCCTGCCAAACCAAGCGCTTTTGGAAGGCTTATCCGCTCATCCGGCACTGTAAAGGTACCGGGACGAACTACTTCTCCAAGAATGGTCACTTGAAAATTAATGATCTTGATGTTGACTATAGGATTCTGCACATATTTAGATATATCTTCTTTCAGTTTTTCAACCAGTTCCTGTCTCGTGAGCCCTGCGACATGTACAGTCCCTATTACTGGGAATTCAATATTGCCATCACTGTCCACGAGGTAACTTTGAAGTTGCATGTTTCCTGAAATACTTCCGGGTTCTCCTACCCTTGGTGCTGAGGTGACCGGCAGGTTAAACGGCTGTACCGCCTCGAGGTTGGCCGCGGAAACTGTGATAGTAAGCAGGTCATTAGGCTGAATTTCCAGGTTGCTTTTTGCCATGTCAACTTCAGTCTGCAGCTGTGGCAGATCCTGAAAATAAGCTATTTTTTTGCGGGAGACGCAGGAAGTTGTAAGTAGCAGCGAAAGTGCTGCCAGTATGAAAAAGTTATTTTTCATGAGGTGATTTTTAAGGAGGTCCAAAAGTATGGTTTTATGATATGTTTAACAATGTGGAAATCCGTAATTAGAAGTGAAAATTTCAATTCGGGCTAAAATGGCTGGAGAGGAATTATATTATTCAATGTAACAGCTAATGGTTAACTGACAACTGAAGTTACTTTGATCCCACGATCGATCCTTTTGCCGTTCTCGAACTCAAAGCTTTAAGCCATCCAAAGAGGGCAAAGGCAACAGAGTATAGTATGACAACAAGAAATATGAGCCAGGGATGGCTAAGGACATTTGAAAGTGAAAAGAAAATTCCAAACACTGTTAGATTTAAGAGTCCCAGACTAAGGCTAGCTTTCCAGTGAGTAAGGCCAAGGTCCAACAGCACATGGTGCAGATG
>JBAVJE010000113.1:0-3458 GCA_049687615.1 Salinimicrobium sp.
AATTACAGGAGGTTTACAACAAACTTGGCGCACTCCACCGGGCGCTTGAAATAGCCGAAGATATATAAACCCGCCCTTTAGGCACCCTTTCAAAAGAAAGGAAAAACTGAATATTTTAAATGAAAAATAATCAAAACAATATAAGTGATCCAGTCCCTTCCAAAGAGGAAAAAGGTCGGGAGGCGGGAAACCCGCTAAAAATACTGGTGATAGACAATTACGATTCCTTTGTCTATAACCTGGTGCATTATCTCGAAGAGCTGGATTGCGAGGTTACTGTAAGACGTAATAATGAGCTTAGCTTAGAAGAAGTAGAAGATTACGACAAAATCATGCTTTCCCCCGGCCCGGGCATTCCCGATGAGGCGGGATTGCTAAAGCAAATCATTTCCACCTATGCTTCCAAAAAGAGCATTTTTGGAGTCTGTCTTGGGCAGCAGGCCATAGGCGAAGTCTTCGGCGGAAAGATCATCAACCTGGAAGAAGTTTATCACGGCGTCTCCTCGAAGATCAAGCTCTCGGTTACTGATGAGCCGCTTTTTAGCGAGATGGATCCCGAAATGGAAGTCGGTCGTTACCATTCCTGGGTTGTAGACAAGCATTTGCCGGCCTGTTTGGAGGCGACCTCTTTTGATGAAAACGGACAGATCATGTCCCTGCGCCATAGAACTTATGATGTGCGCGGCGTACAGTTTCACCCTGAATCTGTGCTCACACCAAACGGAAAAAAGATCATCGAAAACTGGGTAAAAACTCCTTTGCCACCAAAAAATGAAGAAAAAGAAAGCGCGCCAAAAGAATAATTTATGAAACAGATACTCAACAGGCTCATCAACCACGAAACCATTTCCCGTGAGGAAGCCAGAAACGTGCTGGTAAATATTTCCAATGGCGCATATAACGAGAGCCAGATCGCAGCTTTTCTCACGGTTTACATGATGCGCAGCATCACTTTGGACGAACTGGAAGGTTTCCGAGATGCTTTGTTAGAGCTATGCCTTAGGGTTGACCTGCAGCAGTATGACCCGGTAGACCTTTGCGGCACAGGCGGAGACGGCAAAGACACTTTTAATATTTCCACCCTGGCCTCGTTCGTGACGGCAGGAGCCGGCGTGCCCGTAGCCAAGCACGGTAATTACGGGGTTTCTTCGGCCAGCGGCAGCTCTAATGTCATGGAACAACTGGGCATAAGGTTTAGCAATAACAATGATTTTCTTAAAAGAAGTATGGACGAGGCAGGAATATCCTTTTTACACGCTGCGCTTTTCCACCCGGCTATGAAAAATGTCGCGCCCATAAGGAAATCTCTGGCCGTAAAGACCTTTTTTAATATGCTGGGCCCCATGGTGAATCCGGCGTTTCCAAAGAACCAGGTCGTAGGTGTTTTCAGCCTGGAGCTCGCCAGGATGTATGGCTATCTCTACCAGAAGACCGACAAGAATTTCACCATTTTACACGCTCTTGACGGGTATGACGAGATCTCGCTCACCGGGAAGACCAAAATGATCACCAATACTTCTGAAATTATGCTTAAGCCTGAAGATCTTGGGGTTCATACAATTTCTGCGGAAGCTATTTCCGGTGGAAGTTCGGTAGAATCAGCAGCAGAGATTTTCATGAAGATTCTAAAAGGAGAAGGCAGCGAAGCGCAGAATAATGTGGTGTGCGCCAACGCCGGAGTGGCCATTTCGACAGTAAGAAAAACTGCATTAAAACAAGGTTTTGAAACCGCAAAAGAAAGCCTGCTTGGTAGAAAAGCCCTGCAGTCCTTTAAAAAGCTACAGGAGATTAGCAGATCATAAAAAACAACAGCATGAATATTTTAGATAAAATAGCAGCACATAAACGCCTTGAAGTAGCCGAAAAGAAAGAAGAGATGCCGCTTGAGATATTGCAGAGCCTGCCATTATTCTCAAGAAAATGTCTCTCGCTCGCCGGGAACCTGAGAAAGTCGCCTGCCGGTATTATTGCCGAATTTAAAAGGCGCTCCCCTTCACATCCCGATCTTAACCCCGATGCCGATGTGCAAAAGATCACCGCAGCCTATGAAAATGCCGGGGCGGCAGGAATTTCGGTATTGACCGATGCAGAATTTTTTGGTGGCAGCGAGGATGACCTTGCCGTGGCGCGGGAAACGGTAAACATCCCCATTCTTCGGAAGGATTTTATGATCGACGAGTACCAGATCTACGAAGCCAAGGCTTTGGGTGCAGATGTGATTCTTTTGATCGCCGCCCTGCTTAGACCGAAGGAGATCAAAACTTTTTCAGAAACCGCCAGGAAACTGGGGCTGGAGGTGCTACTGGAAGTGCACAACGAAAAGGAGCTCGAAAATGCCCTTTTTGAGACCATAGATATGGTGGGTGTTAACAACAGGAACTTAAAGACCTTTGAGGTCGATCTCAATACCAGCAAAAAGCTGGCAGAAAAAATCCCTTCAAATTTCGTGAAAGTTTCCGAGAGCGGCATCAGCAAGATCTCCTCTATCCTGGAGCTTCAAAAATGCGGTTTTCAGGGCTTCTTGATCGGCGGGAACTTTATGGGTACGAGCGATCCCTCAAAAGCCGCTACCAATTTTTTTGAACAGCTAAAAACCACCTGATGGACCTTAAACTGAAGATCTGCGGGATGAAAAATCCCGAAAACATCAAAAAAATAGCGGCTTTAGCGCCAGATTACCTGGGGTTCATCTTTTACGAGAAATCTCCACGCTATGTGAAGGACGAAATCCTGCTGCAGGAGGAAAAGATTAAGAAAGTTGGGGTCTTTGTTGATGCTTCGGAAGCTTATATTCTTAAAAAGTTGGAAAAATATGGTCTTTCTGCGGTGCAGCTGCATGGTAATGAGAGCCCTGAATTTTGCAGAGGTCTCAAAAAAGCCATTTTAGAGAGGAATTTAAAAGCTGAGTTGATCAAGGTTTTCAGCGTGGGTGAGGATTTTGATTTTGAGCTGCTGAAGGTTTACGAAAAAGAGGTGGATTTTTTCCTTTTTGACACCAAAGGCAGGAACCGGGGCGGCAACGGCATTAGCTTTAACTGGGAGATCTTAAAAAAATACAATTCTGCCACTCCTTTCTTTTTAAGCGGCGGGATAGGACCCGAAAGTCTTCAGCAGATAAAGGATCTATACACCTTTTTCAGGGAAAATGGCAAAGAAAACCTCTTTTACGCCCTGGACGTTAACAGCAGGTTTGAAGTTTCTCCGGGTTTAAAAAATGTAGAACAACTAAGCACTTTCAAAAGGCAGCTTTTGGAACAAAAAAATTAGCATATGAGTTATCAAGTCAACGACAAAGGTTATTACGGCAATTTTGGAGGAGCTTTTATCCCCGAAATGCTTTATCCGAATGTGGAAGAGCTTCGTTCGCGTTACCTGCAAATCATGCAGGAGGAATCTTTTCAAAAAGAATTCAAACAACTACTTAAGGATTATGTAGGGCGACCTACGCCGCTTTATTA
>JBAVJE010000114.1:0-2990 GCA_049687615.1 Salinimicrobium sp.
TTCTCTTCTTCCAGATCGGTATGATCTTGATGCTTTTTGTCACATGGCAAGCCATTGAATGGAAGACCTATGACAAGGAGGACCTTGATCTCGGTCAGGTGCAGATGGATGCCTTTGATGAGGAAGAAGTGCCAATTACCGAACTGAATACCCCACCGCCACCGCCACCCCCTCCGCCGCCACCAGCTCCCGAAGTAATTGAAGTTGTTGAAGATGAAGAGGAAGTGGAAGAGACCATTATTGAGTCTACCGAGACCAATCAAGAAGAGATTGTAGAGGTAGAGGAAGTAGAAGTGGTTGAGGAAGAAGAAGAAATTGGTGATGTTCCGTTCGCTGTAATTGAAGATGTACCTGTCTTCCCGGGTTGTGAGAATGAAAGAAACAACCAGGCTCGTAAAGACTGTATGAGTGAGAAGATCAACGATTTTGTGAACAAAAGATTCGATACCGGTCTTGGTAGTGACCTTGGGTTGTCTGGTATCAACAGGATTTATGTTCAGTTTAGAATTGAAAAAAATGGAGATGTTACTGTGCTCGGTGCACGTGCGCCACACCCAAGGCTTAAGACAGAAGCCGAACGTGTAGTGAACATGTTGCCTAAGATGCAGCCAGGTAAACAACGTGGTAAACCGGTTGGAGTACTTTACTCCTTGCCAATTACCTTTAGGGTTCAGGACTAACGTCATTCTGTTATATAAAATTAATCCCGCACTTGTTGCGGGATTTTTTTTGAACATCTGTCAAAAATGACATTTTTGAAAGGCTTTATTTCTGAAGTTTATCGCTGCGTATGCAGGAATTTTTGTGAATTCTTCTGCGGAAATCTTCGTGATTTACGGAAGATTTCCTTTTGGTTTAAGATCCCGCATGAATTGTGGGATCTTTTTTTAGGCTTCAAAATGTCATTTTAAGGAAAAATTTGCAGGAAATTGCTTTCAGTTTCTGCGGCTTGTGTAATTTAGTGTATCTTTCTTCCGGTAATCTAAAACAGGACTTGCAGGACATGATGAGGTTATTTAAGCTACTGTTCCTTTTTCTTCCACTTCTTTCTTTTTCTCAAAAAATCACGAGCGATGATGAACGTTTCCCGGTCTTTCCGAACTGTGCCGATGTTGGTTACGAGCAGGAGGATGCCTGTTTTGAAAGTACTCTAAAAAGCGAATTTTTCAGAAGCTTTAAAATGCCCGAAGTGGTGATAAAAGAAGGCTTCAGCGGGGAAATCGTTGTGCTCTTTGAAGTCACTAGGGAAGGGTTTTTTAAGGTTGATTACATTGATGCGGCTTATCCCGAACTCAAAGAAGCTATACAGGAAGTATTTAAGAATCTTATAAAATTAAAACCGGCGACCTATAATAGCAGGCCTATAGCCATGCAGTTTAGAATGCCGGTGAAAATTCCTTTTAACAAGGAAGATGCAGAAGCGCAAAAGCAGGATTTTAAAGTTGAAGCGGTTACACCAAAAATAAAATCAGAACCCCTTAAGGAGGAGAGTGTAGCTCCAAGTCTCCCTTCTAATAATGAATATGACGAGATCAAATCGCTGGAGTTTGAGCACCCCAGGGCCTCGAGCGAGATCAATATTCCTTTTTCTCATGAGCTTTACAATAGGTTCGAAAATGAGCTAAACCGGGTGGGTACTAACTTTCATACGGCTTCCAAGCCCTTTATGTTTAGTGAGGTGCAGCCTTATTATGATTTTGGCCAGGAGATCGATAAACTTAAAAAACCGGCAGATTCCTGGGTTGGCCGAAAAGTCTGGAATGAACATTTGTTCACTTTTCAAGCTAAAGATTATTGGTTTGCAATTGACTTTGGGTTGGACATGCAAGTGGGAAAAGACTTTGATAGTGACCTGGACGTCACTTATAATAACACCAGAGCTGCCATCTTCCAGGGCGGCCTGGGTAAAAATTTGAATTTCTATTCTGTAGTTTATGAGAATCAAGGCCGTTTTGCCGATTACTATAACCGCTATGCAGAATCAATAAAACCTGGAATCGAAGGCCCTGCTATCATTCCTGGTCGCGGCATTGCAAAAAAGTTCATGGGACAGGCTTATGATTATCCTGTGGCGGAGGCCTACTTGTCTTACAGCCCCGGCAAATTTTTTAACCTCCAGTTTGGACATGGCAAGAATTTCATTGGTGACGGGTACAGGTCACTTTTATTAAGCGATAACGCATCGCCTTATCCGTTCTTTAAGTTAAGTACAGAATTCTGGAAGATCAAATACACCAACACCTGGATGTCTCTTCGGGATGTTCGTACCGAAGTTACGGGCGAAGGTTCCTACCGTACAAAATATATGGCCAACCATTATTTAAGTTATAATGTCACAAAGAGACTGAATATTGGCTTTTTTGAATCGGTCATGTGGGAGAACGACAACAACCGCGGGTTCGATATCAACTATCTCAACCCGATCATCTTTTACAGGGCGATCGAGTTCTCTACGGGGGCGCAGGCAGGTAATGCGATCATAGGCCTTACCGGAAAATACAAATGGAGTGATAATTTTCTAACTTACGGCCAATGGCTCATTGACGAGTTTTCTTCGGGAGATGTTTTTGGCGGGGAAGGCAGCTGGAAGAATAAACATGGATTTCAATTTGGGGCAAAATACTTTAACGCCTTTAACATTCCCCGGCTTAATCTGCAGCTGGAATACAACCAGGTGAGACCTTATACCTATTCCCATAATACCATCGTCCTTAATTATGGGCATAACAATCAATCTATGGCGCACCAATGGGGAGCGAACTTTAGGGAACTCATTGGCATCGCCAGGTACAGGCACGGTCGTTACTACGGAAGTTTAAAAGCAATTTACGGCAAACGGGGATTTGACTTCAATACTTTTAGTGATGATGCGGCTTACGGTGGTGATATTTACAGAACCGAAGATGACCGGCCGTATGAAACAGGAGTGAAAATTGGTCAGGGAAATACGGTCAATTCTATCTATGCTGAAACCGAAGTTGGGTACATCG
>JBAVJE010000115.1:0-20797 GCA_049687615.1 Salinimicrobium sp.
GTCGATCAAAGCACCAAAATTATTGAACCTGTAGATTTGAAAGAAGGCGATGAGGTTTTCTTATATGATGTAGATAAACAAGGCAGCTTTGTCTATCTCGATGAGGAAAGTGCCGCCGAAATCAGAAAAGTCGATCAGGAAGAAGGTGTTCCGTCAACAATAGTAATTGGTCAGGTGAAAAAAATAAATGAAAATGAACTGGAGATTCCCGCCACGTGGTTTTTGATCCTGAACTCCCTGTTTATTATTGTTTTTGCGCCCTTATTTTCCAAATGGTGGGAAAGCAAGTATAATCCTAGTGCAGCCGCGAAATACGGTTTAGGCCTTATTTTGCTTGGAGTTGGTTTTGGTTCATTGGCTCTAGGTTCTACAGGAATCGAAGCAGGGGCACAGGTAGCTTCGGTGAGTTTGATTTGGTTAGTGTTCGCATATTTGTTCCATACGTTGGGAGAATTGTGTCTTTCGCCGGTAGCTTTGTCGTATATCAGTAAATTGGTCCCAGGTCGAATGATCGCCATGATGTTCGGAATTTGGTACGTAGCCATTGCCATTGGAAACAAACTGGCCGGTGTGTTGGGAGGAAATATTGATAAGATCACTGCCCAATACGACATGACTACGTTCTTTTTAATCTTTACCATCGTTCCTATGGTTTTGGGATTATTTGCTATCATGTTGCATCCTCTCATCAAGAAACTGATGCACGGTGTGAGGTAACAAAATTTATATAACTAATTCAACACCCTTCTTCGGAGGGGTGTTTTTGGTTAATTTCGGAATAGTTTTTGCCAAAGAGAAAGAAAAAAGATATGCACAAAATATTATTCAGCTTCCTTTTATTATTTATAACGACCACGGCTGCGGTACATGCACAGGAAATCAAATGGATGAGCATGAACGAAGCGCTGAAGGCTCAGAAAGAGAACCCGAAAAAGATCTTTATGGATGCCTATACCGATTGGTGTGGTCCCTGTAAAATGCTGGATAAGAACACTTTTTCTAACAAAGATGTGGCGAAGTACGTTAACGAGAACTACTATCCTGTAAAGTTCAATGCCGAAGGTACAGATACTATCAACTACAAGGAGAAAACCTTTAAGAACGCTAATTATATTCCCGGTAAAAGTGGGCGTAACAATCCGCATGATTTTGCTAGGGCGATAGGTATTCGTGCTTATCCAAGCCTTGTTTTCTTTGATGAAAAAGGGGAGCTTATAGGTCCCATTCCCGGTTACCGTAGCCCGCAGGAACTTGAGGTTTTCCTCAAGCTTTTTTCTAAAGAGGATTATAAAACAATAAATACGCAAGATGCTTTCCAGGAATATGCCCGTGATTTTGAACACGAATTCGAGACTTCTAAATAAACCTATTCCAATACAAAGGCACCTTTTTCTAAAGTGCTGAAAAAGGGAATTTCACGGTCTTTTACGGTTTGTTCCCACCGTTTGATATAGCTGCCGAAGTTATGGCCGCCTGCGATAATCTCCTGTGGCTTCAGCCTGTCTATTACCCGGTCAAGATTCACCTTAGGAGAGCCTGTTAGCAATAAATACGGTTCCTGTGGTAGTTGTTGCTGCGGAAAGATCCCGCTACTGTCGATAACCACTAAAAGTTTTCCGTTTTCAAAGTAAACATTTTTCATTTGGTGCTGCTCAAGCTGCTGAAGATCTTCCCCAACCCTAAAGTTATTTAGCCAGGTTTCTTCTGAAGCTATTTCTTTCTGATGAAAGAGCCTTAAATTTTGCCCTTTTTGGAACCCTATGATACTCTGTTTGGTGTTATGGAAAATAACCAGCCGGGTGTCAGCTTCCGAAGCCTTATAGAAATAGAGCAATTGCAGTGCTATCACGACTGAAAAGAGCAGGAGTAAACGCTTATAGCTATAACTATAAATCAAAGCTGTTAAAGCAATGATTAGCAGATAGAAAAACACGAGTTCGGAAAAACTGAAGGGGATATCCCTAAAAAAGAATTGCTCCTGCCGGGCCATAAAGGCCACAAAGTTGTTCAGGAGTTCGATAGAGCCTCTTAACGCATCGGCTAAAACCTGCGGAAGAATTTGCAGTAAAGCCAGTAGAATGACTAAGATTCCGAAGCCGAGAAGGAAACCCAGCAGAGGTAAAATCACCAGATTAGAAACAAAGAAAAGCCCGGGAAACTGGTGAAAATAGTATAGACTAAGCGGAAGAACCGCAGCCTGTGCGGCGAGTGTACCGGTGAAAATTCCCCAAAACAGCCTGAGTATTTTAATTTTAGGCCGCCAAAGACCATAAATAGGCGCCTGCAATAGAAGGATCCCTAAAACGGCGGTATAGCTTAGTTGGAATCCTACTTCAAAGATCCATTGTGGTTTAATGAGCAGGAGGAAGAGCAGTGAAGCAAACACCGAAATAAGACTGCTGCCGCGCCTTTTTAGCTGCATTCCCACAGCCAGAAAACTAAACATACTTACCGCCCGCACTACAGAGGGGGAAAGACCGGATAATATCGCAAAACTCCACAGCAGGAGGATGACCAGAAAAGCTTTTAAAATTTTCCCTTTTTTGAACCTGTCAAGCGGGGAAAAAAGACGGTTAAGGATCAACAATATAATACCCACGTGCAGGCCCGAAACTGCCAAAATATGAATAACCCCTGCTGCCGCAAAGTTGTTGTAAACTTCGGCAGAAATATCCTGTTTTTGTCCCAACAGCAAAGCTTGTACCGTTGCCAGTTCGTCTTTCGAAAAGCCGTTTTCTTGCAGCTTTTGAACGATCGTTTTTCTAAAGCCGGCGGCAATAGTTTCCATGCCAGGCTTTTTTTGAGATAGCGGCTTAAAGGTTCCCGGCAACAACCTTACCTGCCTCAGCACATTTCTTTTGGCCATAAAAATTTGGTAATCAAACTGGTGCGGATTTTTAGGCTTCGGAATTTCCTGCAGTTCTCCCCGAAAAAGAATTTGCTGACCCTCTAAAAATGACATTTTTGAACCCTCTTTTGGTAGCAGAAGCAACAGTTTCCCTTCTGAATTCGTATGGTTAAAATGCTGTACTTCGGCAATGGCCTTTTCAGAATACAAATCGGGTTTAAGAACATTAGTAATCCTGACCAGAAGCAGCGGCGCAGCTTTTTCGGCTGTTTCAGAAGAAATGTGATGTATATAATGTTTCGATTGAGCTTGCGGTTGGTGAAGACCAGCGATGGAAATCCCCATTACGAAGAAGAGCAAAGCCGTGAATATTCCAAAAGGAACATTATCAGAAAACAGGGTTCCGGCTCTTTTCCAGACGAAGAAAAAAATAAGGAGCAGAATGAATGGGACCAAGAACAGGAGTTCAAGAGGGAGTTCCAAAAAACTTCCGAAGATAATACCGCAGAGGAGCAGTACGGTGAGTTTTACAATTGGTGTATTTAGAAGTTTCATTCTCAGGCTAATATCCTAAGATATGAATTTACTGAATACGTCGTGCCATCACAAAATGCTGTTGCCAGTAATTCTCATCAAGACTGGAAATGATGACGCCCCTGGAGGTTGTAGAGTGAATAAAATAGATCTTGTCCCGGTTGAGTTCTACGATTATTCCTACATGGCTAATGACATTTTTCTTTCTTCCGGTCTTAAAAAACAGCAGGTCACCGGGAGTAGCGCTCGAAAGCGGCAGTTCTTCACCCATCTCGGCCATAGCATAGGACGCGCGGGGCAGGGCGACATCACGGAGTAAAAAAACAGCGTAAACTAGGCCCGAGCAGTCCATGCCTGCCCTTGAGGTGCCGCCATATTCGTAGGCAGTGCCCAGAAAATCTTTAGCAGTCTCAATAATGTCATATTTGAAGTCGGTTTCTTCTTCAGATGCCGCCTCGGTTTTTTCAAAACTTGCTGCCTTGTGTTCTGCAGCTTTAATTGCTTTGGAAGGAATAACTATTTCGGGAGAAGCAGAAAGGCTGGTTTTGTGCGCGCTACAGGCAATTAGGAACCCCGGAAGCAGCAGGAGAAGCACGATCCTTTTCATAAACTATTCCGCAGAAATAGATTCATAAATGAGACGGGCCGTTGTTTCACTGGCTCCTATCCCGCCAAGTTTTTTTTCCAGTTTCTCATAATCTGAAAACAATTTTTTTCGATGTTCTGTAGAAAGGACCTTTTGAAGTTCTTTTTTAAGATTCTTCTTTTTAAATTCTCCTTGAATAAGCTCCTTCACCACCTCACGGTCCATGATAAGGTTGACTAAAGAAATGTAATCCAGTTTGATAATGCGTTTGGCGATTTCATAGGAGATGAAACTGCCTTTGTAACAAACCACTTCCGGAACTTTAAACAAGGCAGTTTCGAGGGTTGCTGTTCCCGAGGTTACCAGTGCAGCCGTCGAGATGCTAAGCACGTCATAGGTCCTGTTCATGACCAGGTGTACGTTCTTTTTCTTGATGAATTGCCGGTAAAATTCCGGTTCCTGGCTTGGTGCTCCCGCGATAATAAATTGATAATCTTTAAAATCATCGGTTATACTAAGCATGATCTCCAGCATTTTGGAGATCTCCTGTTTTCGGCTTCCGGGAAGCAAGGCAATAACCGGACGTGCGTCAAGCTTAAATTGAGCTTTAAAGTCATCGGCATCAACAGGCGGTCGATTCGCAATAGCATCTATCAACGGGTGCCCCACAAAATGGACATCGTAACCATGCTTTTCTTCATAAAATTCTTTTTCGAAAGGCAGAATCACATACATTTGGTCAATATCCCGCCGAATGTCTTTTATGCGGTTCTCTTTCCAGGCCCAGATTTGCGGAGAGATGTAAAAATGGGTTTTAAAACCTACTTTTTTGGCCCACTTTGCAATGCGCAAATTAAATCCCGGGTAGTCAATGAAAATGATGACATCGGGATCATAAGCGGTGATGTCCTGTTTGCAGAAGGAGATATTGCCGAGGATGGTTTTTAGGTTCAGGATCACTTCGGCGAAACCCATAAAAGCGAGATCGCGATAGTGCTTGACCGGCTTTCCACCCTGTTCGGCCATAAGGTCGCCTCCCCAGAATCTGAAATCGGCTTCGGCATCCACCTTTTTAAGAGCCTTCATCAAATTGGCTGCATGTAGATCTCCAGACGCTTCTCCTGCAATAATATAGTACTTCATTATATAACCACGAACTTTAAAACAGCAACAACGAGGGCCGCAAAAATGGAAGCTAAAAGTATGCCTCGCGCCCTGTAGATTTGCTTTTTATTCAGAAAATAAAAAAAAGGCAGAAAATTTAAAATGGCCCCTGCGGTGATAAGGGTGCCCAGGAACTCATTGATATATGCTTCCTCAAGGGTGTCGTAAAGCGAAATGTCTGAAAAGATCAAAACATAAAGCACGATTCCTATAATATTGGATAAAATTCCTATTAAAACACCGATGAGGATTTCCTTTTTAATCATTGAGATCCCAGGTGTTTAGGTCACTAAGAAACTGGTGCGCCGTGAGGTCAAACTGAATAGGCACCACCGATACATATCCCTGCGAAAGAGCAAACTCATCACTGTCTTCGCCTTCATCTTCATTAACAAAATTTCCCGAAAGCCAGTAATAATCCCGGCCCTGTGGATTAGTTCTTTTGTCAAACTCTTCTTCCCATCGGGCATTGGCCTGCCGGCAAATCCTGATTCCTTTGATTTTCGAGTCGGGAAGCTTGGGAAGGTTTACATTAAGAACCACCCCTTTTGGTAATCCGTGCTTTAAAACCTGCCGGGTAATCTTTTTAACGTACTTCTTAGATGGTTCAAAATCGGCATTTAAAGAGTAGTCCAGCAGGGAAAAACCAATGGCTGGTATTCCTTCAATGCCGGCCTCCACTGCGGCACTCATGGTTCCGGAGTAGATCACATTGATGGAGGAATTCGAACCGTGATTAATTCCGCTTACACAAAGATCTGGCTTGCGGTGTAGAATCTCCTGTGTAGCGATCTTTACACAATCTGCAGGAGTGCCCGAGCAGCTGAATTCCTTATGTTTATAGTTCTCTTTAACGGTTACTTGGTCACAAAACAGGGTATCACTTATAGTGATCGCATGCCCCATGCCACTTTGGGGGCTATCTGGAGCTACTACTACTACATCTCCCAATTGTTTCATTACTTCGATTAGAGCTCTTATTCCGGGAGCGGTGATACCATCGTCGTTGGTCACCAGGATTAGCGGTTTGTTTGGAGACATTTGTGAAAATTTTATGGATGCTAAATTAAATTAAAATAATGAGGAAAGCATTATATTCGTATTTTAACAATTACCCGCGAAACGGTAAACGTGGCACAGTTTTTAATGTATTTAGGCAGAATAACAATGATGAAAATAGGTAGCATAATGAGAAGGAACTATAAATTAATTGTACTGTTGTTGCTTTTTGCAGCAGCTTCCTGCAGCTTTACCACTAAGACATTCCAGGATCCTAATAAGGATAAGACTTTGATCGAATTGATCGCGTATGTTCTAAAGAACGGCCATTATGATGCTAAGGATATCAATGACTCTTTTTCTGAACAGGTTTACAACGATTACCTTAAAGGTGTTGATCCTTTGAAAAGGTATTTTTATGCCTCTGATATAGAGGAATTCAATCAATATAAGGATAAGATCGATGACCAGATCAAAAGCAGCGAAATAAGCTTTTTTGATCTCACTCATGATAGATTGATTAAGAGAATGACTGAAGCACAGGAGATGTACAAGGAGATCCTTGACCAGCCCTTTGATTTTAGTAAGAAAGAGGTGCTGAATACAGACTACGATAAACAGGACTATGCTGCCTCTAAAGACGAATTGAGAGCACGTTGGAGACAACAACTCAAGTTCTCAACCATTTCTAATTTCTACGACAAAAAGAAAGAACAGGAAAGGGAACTTGAGAAAAATTCGGACTATGAAGCAAAGTCTGACGCCCAACTTGAAAAAGAGGCCAGGGAGCTCACCAAAAGTTCACTTGATGAATATTTTGAGTTCACAAATGATTTGGAACGTAAAGACTGGTTCTCTATGTATGTGAATTCTATAGTTGAGGAATTTGATCCACACACGTCTTATTTTGCGCCACAGGACAAAGATCGTTTTGACATGGCGATGAGTGGAAAGCTTGAAGGAATTGGAGCTCGACTTCAAAAGAAGAATGATAATGTGAAAATAGTTGAGGTGATTTCTGGAGGACCCGCATGGAGAGGGGAAGAAGTGGAAGTTGGAGACGAGATCCTCAAAGTAAAACAAGAAGACGAGAAAGAAGCGGTGAGTATTGTGGGAATGAGACTTGACGACGCGGTAAGTCTTATTAAAGGCCCAAAAGGTACTGAAGTGACTTTGACATTGAGAAAAGTGGACGGGACAATTAATGAAGTAGTGATTACCCGGGATGTTGTTGAAATTGAAGAGACATACGCCAAGGCGGCGACAGTAAAAAAAGACAATCATTTATATGGTGTGATCAACCTTCCGAAGTTCTATTTCGACATGGAAGACTATTCAGAAAGAAACGCAGCATCAGATGTAAAAAAGGAAATCATTCGCCTCAAAAAAGAGGGAATGGATGGTCTTGTGATCGATCTTAGGAATAACGGGGGAGGTTCTCTTAAAACCGTTGTTGATATTGCCGGACTTTTTATTAAGGAAGGGCCTATAGTACAGGTTAAATCCAAACTTGAAGGACGGGAAGTGCTTAAAGATAAAGATCCTTCCATTATTTGGGATGGACCGTTGGTGATACTTGTAAACGAGCTTTCGGCTTCGGCTTCTGAAATCCTTGCTGCCGCAATGCAGGACTATAAAAGAGCAGTTATCATTGGTAGTAAACAAACTTATGGAAAAGGTACTGTGCAAAATGTACTTGACCTCAACAGGTGGGTGCGTAACAGTGACTTTGGAGACCTGGGAGCTTTGAAAATTACGACTCAGAAGTTTTACAGGGTCAATGGTGGTTCTACTCAGCTTGAAGGTGTGAAAAGTGATGTCGTGGTGCCCGATAGATATTCTTACATTGATATTGGTGAAAAAGATCAGGAAAATCCACTCCCATGGGATCAGATAGATCCTGCGAATTACAAGATCTGGGACGGTTATATTGACTTTGATGAAGCCCTGGCGCGAAGCAAAAAGAGAATGGCGGCCAATGATCAAATTAAGTTGATCCAGGAGAATGCCGAATGGATTAGAGATCAAAGAAATGATTCTACCTTCCCGCTGAGTTATGAGGAATACAGCCGCGAAATGGAACAGAATGAGAAAGAGGCTGAAAAGTTCGATAAGATTTCTGAATACAAATCAAATCTCACTTATGAATCCATGCCTTATGAGAAGGACCTGTTTACGGTAGATACTGTGCTGGCCGAGAAAAGACAAAGATGGCACGAGAATCTTACCAGTGACCTTTATATGGAAGAGGCGGTGAATGTTCTTGAGGATATGAAAATGAATAATATTAAAAAGTCTGAGGTTGCCCAGATTAAAAACTAATATTTAACTGAACTATAAAAGAAAAGCCTTCTGCGACAGCGGAAGGTTTTTTTTCCTCAAGCTCTTCAGGATTTTAGGGCTCAAATTCAGGTCTGTATTTTACCAGGTCTTTTTTAAATCTTCTTCACGGAAGTACAGTGTACCAAGACAAATATTCTTTGTCTGCGAAAATTGAAAGAGAATCCTTTTAGAAGAAAGACAAACTGCCGATGTTATTTCGCGGTCCTTCAGGAATCTTTGGTAAGAATAAACTAGTCTCAAAAATCCCTTTTTTAGAACCCCTTTCGGAAAACTGATAATACGGACCTCATTAACCCTCTGCTTAGTGAAAGAGTTTTTATATCCAGATCTTTCCGTAGCAATAGATCCTTCAGAAATAAGCAAAAATCTACGGAATGACTTAATGGTTGATTAAATTACCAGAACGACAGGCGTTCGGAGTCCAGCTTAATAAAGGTGAATAGTAAGATGGTAAAGCCCCAGAGTCCTGACCCGCCATAGCTAAAGAATGGCAAAGGTATTCCCACCGTGGGCAGTACCCCAATTACCATCCCAATATTTACGAAAAAGTGTATGAAAAGAATTCCGGCTACGCTATAACCGTAAACCCGGTTGAACTGGGATTTTTGGCGTTCTGCCAGGTGAATGATACGCAGCATAAGAAAGACGAACAAGAATACCACCAGGGCGCTTCCAACAAAGCCCCATTCTTCTCCCACGGTACTAAAAATGTAATCGGTGTGCTGCTCGGGCACAAAATTACCTTTGGTTTGGGTACCCTCGGTCCAGCCTTTGCCAAACCAGCTCCCGCTACCAATAGCTATTTCACTCTGGTTCGTGTTATAACCAATCCCACTGTTGTCAACTTCTTTTCCAAGTACGATATTAAACCTGTCACGATGCCGCTGCTCAAAGACATTCTGGAAGATATAATCTACAGAAAAGCTTAGAGATATGACCATGATCAAAATGCTTAAATAAGCGATGGCTCCCGGTCTTTTTCGCTTGCGAAGAAAGTACAGAAGAATAATTAGCAATGCGGCTCCGCCCGCAACCCACCATGGGCTAAAGAGAAGGGTAAGCACGAATACCAGGATTCCTGTTGCCCCGGCGATCAAATAAACTCCCGAGAGTCCTTCCCTGTAAAGTGGGAAGAAAAAGGCGGCATATACCATGGCACTTCCCGCATCTGGCTGCGGAAGAATGATTAGGGCCGGCAGGGCTATAATAATAAAAGCTTTGAACTGGTCTCCCAGGTTTTTAATATTGGTCTGGATGTCACCAATGTATTTGGAGAGGGCTAAGGCCGTGGCCACTTTGGCAAATTCGGCCGGTTGAATGGTAAAGCCTCCAATAGCATACCAGGAAGTGGCACCATTTATGGTTTTTCCGAAGAAAAAGAGGCCCAGAATGGAGAAAAGGGAGAAAATATAAATCACGCTGGCAAAGCGCTCGTAAAATTTGGCCTCCAGGGAAAGGAGGATTACGATGAGAAGCCCGCTAAGCATGATCCAGAGCAGCTGTTTTCCGTAGATTTGATCCAGGTCAAAGAAAGAAGTCGCAGTATCGTCCAAAGAAGCCGAATATATATTTACCCAGCCTATGGCAACCAATAAAAAATAGATTAAAATGCTGACCCAATCGACTTGGGAAATTGTTTTAGACATTCCTACTGGTTGATTTTAAAGGGTTCTCCGCTGTAGGGTTTCGCGTATTCATCTTCCAGACTGTGGGTCATGATCCAGTCTTCCATATCTTTTCTGGTGATCTCGCCTTTAAGATATTTTTCGATCATAAGCCCGGCTATTCTCCCTGCATACCGGCCTCCCCAATACCCGTTCTCTACAAAAACCGCAAGCGCGATTTTGGGATTGTCTACAGGCGCAAAAGCTATAAAAATAGAATGGTCTGTGAGCTGCACTCTTTTGCCGTTGATCTTTGTATAGTTTTCGGCAGTACCTGTTTTTCCGGCGATCTCAATTCCGGGAATCTGTAAAGCTGAGGCAGTTCCTACTTTGTACACCTGGTGCATACCCTCTATGACAGGCTCAAAATTCTCGGGATCAATGGTCGTTTGTTTTTTAACCGTGAATTCCGGGTTCTTAATAGGCGAGCCACTTATTTCTTTAAGAATATGAGGGGTATAGAACCAACCTCTATTGGAAATGGCAGCCGTCATATTTGCCAGCTGGATTGGGGTCATAAGGACTTCTCCCTGCCCTATGGCATTGGAAATAGTAGCCGTAGCATACCATTTATAGGTGGGATAGTTATAAATGTTATTGTAATATTCTGCAGTGGGGATCTTTCCGGGCCTTCCTGTAGAAAGATCAGAGCCCAGGTAACCACCCAGCCCAAAACTTCGTAAATGGCCTGCCCAGGCGTCAACTCCTTCCTGGGGAGTGGGATATTTTTCGACGATCCTTCGGTAAACATTGGCGAAGTAGGCATTACAGGATTGAGCAATCCCCGGGATCATGCTTAATGGACTGGGGTGATCATGACAGCCAAGTTTATGGCCTCTTCCATAGTAATAACCCTGTTGGCAAACGAACCTGTCCTTGGTGGTTACCACGCCTTCCTGAAGGCCTATTAACGCGTTTATGGTCTTAAAAGGTGAGCCCGGAGGGTATTCTGCTAAAAGTCCGCGGTCAAAAAGAGGTTTACTAATTGAGTCAAGCCACAATTTTGTAAAGTTTTCCGATCTTTTTCTCCCAACCAGGTCTGCCGGGTCATAATTTGGAGCGGTTACCATTGCCAGAATCTCTCCCGTAGCAGGTTCTATGGCGACAATTCCGCCCCGCTTGTTTTTCATTAACTTTTCTCCATACGCCTGGAGTGTGGCATCAATGGTAATGGTCAAATCTTTTCCCTTTTTTGGAAGGGTGTCAAAAATGCCATTTTTGTAAGGGCCTATATCGCGGTTGAATCTGTCCTTTTGAATATATTTTACCCCTTTTATGCCCCGCAGAAGTTCTTCATAGTAACCCTCAACACCCTGGCGGCCCATGAGGTCACCCGAAATGTAGTAGGGGTTTTCATTGACTATGCGTTGATTTACTTCGGCAATATATCCCAGTACATTCGCGCCATGTTCGGTATAATAATCTCTAAGGGAACGCTTTTGAATATAGAAGCCTTCATACTTCCGCATTTTTTCCTGAAGGTAAGCATACTCACTCTTGGTAAGCTGCGGTACAACTACCGAAGGGAGGCGTGGAGAATATATCTTTGCCTTGTCCAGCCTATTCGCAAGTTGTTCGGGGGTAAGGCTAAGAATTTTGCAAAACTCTGTGGTATCAAAAGGTTTTAGATTTCGCGGGATAACCATTACATCATAAGACGGCTGATTGGAAACCATAAGTTCTCCATTCCTGTCGAAAATAAAGCCCCTCTGCGGATAATCATACACGACTTTTATCGCGTTGTTTTCTGAGCGACCTACAAATGAATCATCAAGAATCTGGAGATAGAACAGTCGGGCCAGGAAAATAAGACCTGAAGTTATAATTATGATGTAGAGTAGAATTCTTCTCATCTGGTTCTCCTGTTAAATAATAATAGCGATAGAAAGACCAGGATTATTGTAAACAAGCCCGAAAAAAATGTTTTTTTAAGGAGCAACAAGAAATGTGCAAAATTGAAAAATTCTAAAAGGAACAATACAAAGTGGTGGATAAAAACTATAAGCGCGACATAACTAATCCTTGAACCAAGCTGGGTGTTCGAAAAACGTATGGTTTGATAGTCATAGCTAACCCCGAAAGAGAATCTTAAGAGAACAGGTCTTATGTAAGCCACTACAAGACAGGCTGCAGCATTAATCCCGCCGCTATCTTCAAAAATATCCACACCCAGGCCAAGTAAGAAAGCCAAAAAGAGAAAAAGGGTCTGGTTGGCATTGAAAGGATAGAGGATCAAGAACAATACGTAAAGATACGGATTGATATAACCGAGAAAATTAATGTTGTTAAGCAGCAGTACCTGCAGCAAAAGCAAAAGGATAAACCTGAGAGTATTAGAGATAATTACACTATTCATCGTCGGTTAAATTTTGCAATTCCTCGATATTTTCTTTTTCATTGTTTCCAATCACATAAACGTACCCAAGATTGGTCATATCGTTAAACAGGTCTATGTTGATGGTGTAGTAGCTCTCACTTTGGTCCAGGGTGTAATCGTTCACAGTTCCAATTGGCAAACCCTTGGGGAAGATAAGGGAACGGCCACCGGTGATAATCGTGTCACCTTTTTCAACAGGAGCAATTGCGGGTACATCGATCAATTGTACGACATTAGGATTATCTCCTTTCCAGATGAGCGTACCAAAGTGATTGGATTTCTTGAGCTGCGCATTGATTTTGGAATTCGAATTTAGAATTGAAATCACCGTAGAATATTTTTGGGAAACATTCTCTACGATTCCCACGATTCCTCTGCTTGTAACCACTCCCATGTCACTCTCAAATCCCGAATTCTTCCCGCCTTTCAATGTGAGGTAATTATTAGGATTGGCGTAATTATTATTGATCACTTCGGCTGCCTGGAAGGTATAGCTTGCACCGTAATTAAGAGTGTCTTTGAAATCCTGAAACTGTGTGGTGTCTTCCAAAGCAGCCAGGCGGGTGCGAAGCCTTTCATTCTCCTCCAGCAATCGCTGGTTGTATTCTTCCAGATTAAAATATCCATTTATATCACTAGTCCAGCTATAGATCCCTCCACTAAGAAAGTTGGCCGAACTAATGAATCTGCTTTTTTGATAAGAATGATACTGGATCGTTAGAAACAGGGAAAAGCCCAGCAGCAATAAGAATAAAATATTGTTCTTATTGCGAATGAGTAAATTTATTATTTGCTGCATAAACTACTCCTACTTTATCAAGATACCCTTGTAACGGTTAAGCGTTTTAAGGGTGATCCCTGTTCCACGTACCACAGCCCGTAGCGGATCTTCTGCAATGTATACCGGAAGGTCGGTTTTTTGTGATAATCTCTTGTCCAAACCACGTAGCATAGAGCCACCACCCGCAAGATATATACCGGTATTGTAGATGTCGGCCGCAAGTTCTGGCGGTGTTTGAGAAAGGGTTTCCATAACCGCGTCTTCAATCCTCAATATAGATTTGTCCAGCGCCTTGGCGATTTCCCGATAAGAAATATTTACCTGCTTTGGTTTCCCGGTGAGCAGGTCACGCCCCTGTACGTTCATTTCGTCTGGTGGGACCTCAAGATCTTCGGTGGCCGCCCCAATCTGGATCTTTATTTTTTCGGCAGTACGCTCACCAACGTAAAGGTTGTGTTGCGTACGCATGTAGTAAACAATATCATTGGTGAAAACGTCTCCCGCGATCTTGACAGATTTGTCGCAGACAATACCACCAAGTGCGATCACGGCAATTTCGGTTGTTCCACCCCCTATATCAACAATCATGTTTCCTTTTGGCTGCATGATGTCAACTCCAATTCCTATGGCAGCAGCCATGGGTTCATGGATAAGATAAACTTCTTTCCCATTTACCCTTTCTGCACTTTCCTTTACGGCGCGCATCTCCACTTCGGTAATTCCCGAGGGGATACAGATTACCATTCTTAAGGCCGGAGTGAACATTTTCTTTTTGAGTGCGGGAATTTCCTTGATGAACATAGTGAGCATTTTCTCACTAGCGTCAAAATCTGCAATAACCCCATCTTTCAAAGGCCTAATGGTCTTGATGTTTTCATGGGTTTTTCCCTGCATCATCGCAGCCTCTTTACCTACCGCGATGATCTTACCAGTTGTTCGGTGTCGTGCCACAATAGACGGGCTGTCCACCACAACCTTATCGTTATGTATGATAAGAGTGTTCGCGGTTCCTAAGTCTATGGCTATTTCTTCAGTGAGAAAATCGAAAAATCCCATGTTAAATCGATTGTTTTTGAGGTTTGGTAAATGTACTAAAATTAATGTTTAAAATGTCTTGTGCCGGTCATTACCATAGCAAGATTATTTTCGTTACAGTAGTCAATGCTTAACTGGTCTTTTATAGAACCACCCGGCTGAATTACACTGCGAATCCCGGCGTTGTCGGCTATCTCGACACAGTCGGGAAAAGGGAAGAAAGCATCACTCGCCATTGCGGCCCCTTTTAGGTCAAAATCAAAAGATCTTGCCTTATCGATACTTTGTCTCAATGCATCTACTCTGGAAGTTTGCCCGGTTCCGCTCGCCAAAAGTTGATGGTTTTTAACCAGAACAATCGTGTTTGATTTGGTGTGTTTACAAATTTTGGAAGCAAACAACAAATCAGATAACTCTTCTTTGGTGGGTTTATTGTTGGTGACATAAGTTAAATTCTCTGTGGCGTCGGTTTTAAGGTCTTTATCCTGAACCAGAATTCCATTGAGACATGTTCTTACCTGCTGTTGCGGTAAATTGGTTTGTTTTTGAACAAGCAAAACCCTGTTCTTTTTTCCCTTTAGAGTTTTCAAAGCTGCTTCGGAAAAAGACGGCGCTATTACAACTTCGCAAAACAATTGATGTATCTCCCAGGCAGTAGCTTCATCGATTTCAGTATTGCTGATGAGAATTCCGCCGAAAGCCGAAACCGGATCTCCCGCCAAGGCATCTTTATAGGCCTCTAAAATGCTGTTTCTTTGAGCCAGTCCGCAAGCGTTATTATGTTTGAGAATGGCAAAAGTAGGAGTGTCTCCTTCAAATTCCTTCATCAGGTTCACCGCGGCATCAACATCAAGGAGGTTATTATAAGAAAGCTCCTTTCCGTGAAGTTTATCAAACATGGCATCAAAGTCGCCGTAAAAATGTCCTTTTTGATGAGGATTCTCCCCGTATCTCAATTCCATTCCGCCGGGGTAACTCGCTTTATATGCCGTTTTTTCTTCTTCGAAATAATTGAAGATGGCAGTGTCATAGTGAGAAGAGATATTAAAAGCTTTTGCGGCAAAACGCTTTCTGTCTCTTAAAGAGGTCGCTCCATTTCCTTGTGAAATTAGCTGCAGGAATTCTGAATAATCTTCCATTGAGGAAACGCAAAGCACGTCTTTAAAATTCTTTGCAGCTGCACGAATTAGTGAAATCCCGCCAATATCAATTTTTTCAATAATGTCGTCTTTTGAAGCTCCCGAAGCAACTGTTTTTTCAAAAGGATACAAGTCAACAATAACAATATCGAGCTGCGGAATTTCATACTGCTTAAGCTCAGCCTCGTCCTCTTGATTTCCACTACGGTTGAGAATGCCTCCAAAGACTTTTGGATGAAGTGTTTTAACTCTTCCGCCAAGGATCGAAGGATAAGATGTCAAATCTTCAACGGGCACCACATTGATTCCAAGATCTTTGATGAATTTTTCTGTTCCTCCCGTAGAATAGATCGTGATTCCAAGCTCGTCCAGTTTTCTAACCACAGGCTCAAGCCCATCCTTATGAAATACTGAAACTAAAGCTGATTTAGCCGATTTTAAGTCGCTCATTGTGTTGGTTTTGTTGAGGTTGCAAAAGTAGTTAATTCGCCATAAAATTTAAATCTGAGGTAGGTTATTTGTAATTTTATTTTGTAACGAAAAAGCCGTGACAACGTCTTATTGGAAAGGCTTGTAAAATCTGGCCTTATATAGCTATGCTAATATATTTAAGGGTACTTAAGGAGAGCTTTAACTTCGCGATTAATGCTCTAAAAAACAATAAACTAAGAACCATGCTCTCCCTTTTGGGGGTGACCATTGGTATTTTTTCAATTATTGCCGTGCTCGCGGCAGTTGATTCTCTGGAAAAGGAGATCAAAGGCAGTCTTAGTTCCCTGGACAGCTCAACTATGATCATTACCCGTTTTTCTTTCGGGCCTACTGAAATTCCGCAGTGGAAAAGGCAACAATTTCCAGATGTTTCTTACGAAGAATATGATTATCTCAACCGCAACCTGCCCGATGCCGAGGCGGTTTCTTTCGTGCTCAATGTGCCACAAGAGTCGGTCAAATACAATGAAAATACAGCCGCTAATGTGGGTATTGGAGCTGTTTCTTCAGAATATTACGACATTGAAGCCCTGCAAATAGAGGAGGGGAGATTTTTTACTAAAGCCGAATCTGTAAGGGCAGCACCGGTTATCGTGCTAGGACATGATGTGGCCCAGACCCTTTTTGAAGGCTTCGATCCTATGGGCAAGCAGGTGAGGCTTTATGGTCGCAAGTTCACTGTGATTGGTGTGCTGGAGAAAATGGGCTCTAATCTCTTCGGAAACAGTCACGATACAAACATTTTTCTTCCCGTTAATGCGGTTCGGCGCATCTATGGCGCCAATAACCGCGGAACATTTCCACAGATCGTGATCAAACCCGGCGACGGGGTGAACGATGACGCCGAATTCGTGGCAATGGTCACCCAGCAGCTTAGAAACATGAGAGGTCTTAAAACCGAAGAAGTGAGTAACTTTTTTGTGAATCAGCTGCAGGGTTTTACCGATTTTATCGACAACATGACCCGCCAAATGAACTTAATTGGTCTGATTATCAGCGGATTTTCCTTACTTGTTGGTGGCTTTGGAATAGCCAACATTATGTTTGTAAGCGTAAAAGAAAGAACAAACCTTATTGGGATTCAGAAATCATTAGGAGCCAAAAACCGGTTTATTCTTTTCCAGTTCCTTTTTGAAGCCGTTATCCTGGCAATTATTGGTGGACTCATTGGCCTTTTTTTGGTGTGGATAATTTCAATTATCCTGTCTCAGTTCACGGGGGATTTTCAATTTGTGCTTTCTCCCTGGAACATGTTTATAGGTACAGCTGTTTCGGCAATAATAGGTTTGATATCCGGGATAATTCCGGCTATTTCAGCTTCGCGGCTTGATCCTGTAGAAGCCATCAGGACAGGGATGTAATTGTTACATATAGTAGAAAAGCAGAAAAAATAAAGGCTTCCAAAAATGGCATTTTTGGAAGCCTTTATTTTTATTGTCTTTTGGAAAGGATCTAAATGATCTCTGCTACCTTCTCATTAACGAATTCAAGAAAACGCTCATCTTCTTCGGTAAAAGGATCTGGGATGTTGGAATCAATATCGATCTGGCCTATGTTTTTCCCGTTTTTGAAGAGGGGCACCACGATTTCAGCCTTGACATGTATGCTGCAGGCGATATAGTTGTCCTGTGCGTTTACATCTGGTACGACAAAGTTTTCGTTTGAAAGGGCAACCTGTCCGCAAATGCCTTTTCCGAAGGGAATGATGATATGATCTGTAGGTGCCCCTGCGTAAGGTCCAAGTTTTAGTTCATTCTTGTCGCCGTTCTTGAAATAGAAGCCCACCCAGGTGTAGTAATCCACCTCTGCTTTTAAGAGTTCACAGACTTCTGCTAATCGAAGATCTACACTCGCATCTTTTTCCTGAAGGATTTCCTCCACTTTGGGTTTTAAGTTCTGAAGAGACATATTTTCGAAATTTTGGACAAAAGTATTCAAAAATAAAGCGATGTATTACTTTTTAAATTCAATACTTTTGAAAAAATCTCCTGCACAAATTGTTTCAACTGGTTAAGAAATATGCAGCGGTGATCCGCTTTATTTTTACCTTTTTAGGGACCTATCTCCTGTTGGCCTTTTTGTACAATCTGTATCTGCACAGTTTTCCTTCGCAAGTTTACTATCCAGATTTTCTCACTCACCTGGTGGCTTTGCAGAGTGAAACCCTGGTTTCGGCTCTGGGATATGATGCCCAGGTGGTTTCGGGCTATCCCGAAGGAACAATGCATTTAATCGTGAACGGGCAGTTTGTGGCTCGTATTATTGAAGGCTGCAACGCGGCGAGTATTATTATTCTATTCGTCTCTTTTATGCTGGCTTTCTTCGGAAAAGTAAAAACTACCTTATGGTTTATCCTTATGGGTACCGTGTTGCTCTATGTTACTAACATTGCCAGGATTGCCCTAATGGCCATTGGTATTTATGAATTCCCACGCCAGGCTCATTTTTTGCATACCATCGCTTTCCCCCTTGTCATTTACGGCGCGGTTTTTATGCTTTGGGTGCTTTGGATCCAGGTATATTCAAAACAGATACGCGTATGAATGGATTTAAGAAACTTGGGGTAATAGGTTTGCTTATAGGGGTATTGGCGCTGGTCAGGCTTTATGAATACAGGTTCTTCTATGACCCATTCATGTATTTTTTTGAACAGAAGTATCAAGCCGGGGGAAGTATTCAATTCCCTTCTTATATGTTCCTGAATGTCTTCTGGAGATTTCTGGTAAATTCTTTAATCTCCCTCCTAATTCTTTATGTAGCTTTCAGGGACAAGGGGATCATAAAATTTTCTATCCTTATCTATCTCGCTTTTTTCATTGTACTTTTTCCACTATTCATTTATCTTATGAATAATGTACAAC
The DNA here is from genome assembly GCA_049687615.1 of Salinimicrobium sp. Classification (GTDB taxonomy): domain Bacteria; phylum Bacteroidota; class Bacteroidia; order Flavobacteriales; family Flavobacteriaceae; genus Salinimicrobium. Next base: position 18,824 of record JBAVJE010000115.1, read on the forward strand.
CAAATGACTACCTCGCGGCTTTTTACGTGAGGAGATTCCTCGCGCATCCCGTTCTTATCTTAGTCCTGTTGCCGGCATTCTATTATTACAGGCTGCAGAAGAAGGTCTGAAAAATAACTGCCGGAAGAGGTTATTTCAAGCGGCGTCTTTTTGCCAGAAGCTTTTATAGATATTCCTAAAAAAGAGGCAGGGGAATGCTAAAAAAAAATAATTATATCTTTGTGGTTGATGAAAAAGGTTTTTCAGAAATCCGGATCTTTATTGATGGCGCTTTTGGTGCTGTTCTCTACCATGTCATTTACCGTGGATAAACACTTCTGCGGAAATTACCTGGTGGACCAGGCTGTTTTTTCTGAAGCTCAATCCTGTGGCATGGAGCATTCCGAAGGAATGTCGGGAGAAGATGGCTGTAAAGATCAAAAAGTTTCCGTAGAAGGGCAAAAGGATCTGAAAATGTCATTTTTCGATCTTGATTTGCATCAGCAGGTATTCCTTGCCTCTTTTACCTACTCCTATGCCGAACTTTTTGAGGAAAAGCCACAACAGGCGATTCCTTTTTCAAATTATTCTCCGCCCTTGCTGGTCTATGACATACAGTTGTTAGATCAGACTTTCCTTATTTGATTTTTTAAGTTTTAGAAGTACTGAGCCCCAAAGTTCATTTTTGGAGGCTGCTTTTTGGATTTTGGACAAGTTTCAATTTCTCTTTCTAACAACTTAAAATTTCATTTAAATGCTGAATAAAGGCATCAAATTTCTCATAGAAAACAAACTTGTGGCGATACTACTCCTCCTGCTTTTCGTTGGCTGGGGAATCGTCACAGCCCCTTTTAACTGGGAAACCGGATTTATACCAACAGATCCCATCGCGGTAGACGCAATTCCTGATATAGGAGAGAATCAGCAAATAGTATTCACCAAATGGCCCGGCCGTTCTCCCCAGGATATCGAAGACCAGATCACTTATCCATTAACAACTTCTTTACTCGGAATTCCCGGGGTGAAAACCATTCGCAGTTCTTCTATGTTCGGGTTTTCCAGCATCTATATTATTTTTGAAGAGGATGTAGAATTTTACTGGAGCCGAAGCAGGATCCTTGAAAAACTGAATTCTCTTCCTCCTAATCTGCTTCCTGAAGGAGTCAACCCGGCATTGGGGCCTGATGCTACCGGTCTTGGCCAGATCTTCTGGTATACTCTGGAAGGACGTGATAAAGATGGAAATGTCACCGGTGGATGGGACCTTCATGAATTGAGAAGCATCCAGGATTACTATGTGAAATATGCACTTTCCGGAGCCAGCGGAGTTTCCGAAGTAGCTTCTATAGGAGGTTATGTTCAGGAATATCAGATAGACGTTGACCCGGAATTGATGCGTCAGTATGAAATAGGACTTAAAGAAGTGGTGAGGTCGGTTAAAGAAAGTAACCGGGATATTGGCGCGCAGACCCTGGAGATCAATCAGGCAGAATACCTGGTGCGCGGTCTGGGCTATGTGAAATCCATAGAAGATATTGAGAATGCGGTGGTGACTTCAAAAGACTATGCTTCCATCAGGATCAAGGATATCGCGAAGGTTTCTTTGGGGCCTGCCCAAAGGCGCGGAATTCTTGACAAGGAAGGCGCTGAGGTCGTGGGTGGAGTAGTGGTGGCACGCTATGGAGCAAATCCCCTGGAGGTGATCAATAACGTAAAAGATCAGATAGATGAGATCAGTGAAGGCTTACCTTCCAAGAAATTGAGTGATGGAAGGGTCTCTCAGGTTACCATTGTGCCATTTTACGATAGGACAGAACTTATTCATGAAACTTTGGGTACTTTAAATGAAGCCCTTAGTTTGGAGATCCTTATCACTATCCTGGTGATCATAGTAATGGTCTATAATTTAAGAGCGTCTGTACTGATTTCGGGCTTGTTGCCGGTGGCGGTACTCATGGTGTTCATAGCGATGAAGACCTTTGGCGTCCCTGCCAA
>JBAVJE010000116.1:0-1938 GCA_049687615.1 Salinimicrobium sp.
GCCCAATACCGTGGCTACGGTGAGTATCCCACGATTATGGGTAATATTGGAAGCGAAATCTATAAGATGCCACCTTTTTGTTGGCGCACCCGAAAGTACCAGCGGATTTGGTCTCCAGGTTTTAGATTCTTTCTCCTGACTAAGATTGAGCAAACCCATTCTAATTAAGGCAATCCAAATCCCGCGACGTACATCTCCCCAGGCGGTTTTCATTTCACGGCTTTGCAGCCATAAGAAGATGAGAGTGATAAAGATAAAGGCTACTGCCGTTGCCACCGAATTAATAAGGAACATCACCACCAGACATCCTACCGTTCCTAATAACGAAAATGCCCAGTGCACCTTGAATGAAGGCCTAAAGGACGGGCTGTCTAACAAGCCTTCAATTCCTGCCGCCGCATTGAGCACTCCGTAGGTGGTCAGGAAGAACATGGTCAAGACAGGGGCGATAATGTTGAGGTTTCCCAGGTATACTGCGAGAAGTGCGATGACCATGGTGAACACGGTGCCATACCTGGGGGAATCATCATTCCCGGAACCTTTTCCCAACCAGCCCAGCCAATGCGGGAGCACCCGATCACGCGCCAGAGCCTGCAGTACTCTTGGAGCGCCTAAAATGCTGCCTACAGCACTGCTTAAAGTTGCCCCCCAAACCCCAATTAGAATGGCATCGCCCCAGTAAGACATCTTGCGCATGATCATAGGATCTTCAATAAGACTCATGGCATTGGCCCGGTTTGCCAGAATTACCGGAAGGATCATATAAATGGCATAACCCACACCTATGGCGGCAAATGTTCCGCGGGGGATAGACTTTGATGGATTTTTCAAGTCGCCAGACATATTTACGCCGGCCATAATACCTGTCACCGCAGGAAAGAATACGGCAAAAACTACCCAAAACGATTCTGAATGCCTTTCGGCAGCACCCCACATCTCAATTTCGGTTTCTTCTATTGGACTTCCAAAGAGGAGGGAAAGCAGGGAGAGTGCAATCCCGAACATGATGAAATACTGTGCTCTTATCGCGACTTTGGCCGAGATCATCGCCAACGCTGCCACTCCGGCGGTTGTAATTAGTCCCACCGTTTTAAAATCCAAATTTGGAAAAACGTCGACCATACTTTCAGCAAAACCTACAGTATAGAGGGCTACCGACAGGGCCAGGGCTATAAATAACGGAATGCCAATAGCGCCGCCGGCTTCTATGCCCAGCGATCGGCTAATCATATAATAGGCGCCGCCGGCCCTAACTTGTTGATCTGTAGCAATAGAGGCCACCGAAAGCGCTGTCAAAAAAGTTATTGAGGTAGAGAGGGTTACCACGATAAGACTTCCCAACAGCCCAACGTTTCCTACCACCCAACCAAATCTAAGGTACATAATTACTCCCAGGATGGTAAGAATTGATGGTGTGAAAACACCGCCAAAAGTGCCCAACCCTGTCTTTACTGGAGGAATAACTTGCCCACTTTCCCTGCCGCTTTTCTTGAAAAAGTTTTTCATAAATTTCTGAAGAGTAGGTTTGTTATTGTCATGATTGGGAATTATGATAAAAAGATACAGGTTTTTTTCTTTTTTTAGCAAGGTTCCCGGCAGAAGAAACTTGGTAATAAAGGAAAGCCGACCAGAATATAAGTGAATATATATATATTCAACTATGGACTTCAATAAAGCGATGCTTGAACTTTTCTAAACCTGTACATTTTAAGCTTGCTCTCCCAGAATATAAAACTTTTACTACTGAATTTCCCCTTTTTTAAAGGTATTTAAAAGTGACCTTTTTGGGAACTTATGAGGAACAACCTGACAAGGGAATGCCTCAAATAAAACACGGAATTTTGAGCGAAAGTTCTTGTTTTTTATCTTATTTTATTAAAAAAAAACGCCTACCAAAAAAGATGACTATGGAAGAATTTAAAAATTTCGAGAAGAGAT
>JBAVJE010000117.1:0-8997 GCA_049687615.1 Salinimicrobium sp.
AATCGCATAGACGGTATCCAGTTCCAGAGTTCAAAGAGGGAAACCCTGGAGTCACAGGCCCGGAAAAAGGCAATCTTAGATGCTAAACAAAAAGCAGAAGAATATGCACAGGCACTTGGGCAGGAAATTGGTAAAGCACATGCAATAAATGAACTTAACAGTGGAGAATTCCCTCCCATGTATCGTGCGATGGAAATGAAAGCTGCAGACACTGCAGAGGCACAGACCATGGCACCGGGGGAAATTGAAGTTACCGTAAAGGTCAATGTTGGTTTCTTTCTCAATTAAAGAATCCAGAATTCATAATCATAAAAAAAGTGCCTCGAAAAAGGCACTTTTTTTATGATTATGAATTTTTGTTTTTACTGCTGTGAGCCTTCAGAAAGCACTTCAGCAACTTTCTCTTCCAGATCTTTTCCTCTTAAGTTCTTTGCAATGATTTTGCCATTTTCATCAAGGAGAAAAGCTGCAGGAATGGCTCGAACACCATATTGTGCTGCAATTGGATCCTGCCAGAACATAAGATTCGAAACATGATTCCAGTCTCCAAGATGATCTTCTGTAATTGCCTGGGTCCATTTACTTTTTTGTCCCGGCCGGTCTAATGACACCTGAATGATGTTGAAACCTTTATCGTGGTATTTCTGGTAAACACTCACAATATTAGGATTTTCTACACGGCAGGGTTTACACCAGGAAGCCCAGAAATCCACTAGAGTTACTTTTCCCAGAGCCTCTTTAAGAGCGAGTTCCTCACCATCGGGGGTGGGAGCACTAAAGGTTGGAGCTGGATTTCCAATGTCTGTGCGGCTCAGGTTTTTTAGACTTTGATCAAGGGTTTGAGCCAAAGAGATTTTCTGCACTTCGGGGGAGAGGTTATCGTAAAGATCTCGTAGTTCTTTGGCAGTATATTGTCTTGTATTCACCATATCCTGAAGCACCATGACAGATACTATAGAATTGGGGTTGTTTTTTACAAGCTCTTCTTTGTTAACTTTATCTTCATCGGCAATCTGCATTTGAGTTTCCTGAAGGGAAGCTAACTTCACTGAATCCTGAGCAGAAAATGCATCGCGCATTGCCAGGCGGGTGTCATTCATCTTCTTGTTTGAAGCTCGAATTGTTCCCAGGTACTCATACAGGACTTTATTATCTTCACCTCCCTTTACTGTAGAAGCATAAAGACTATCGGGATAGATGTGAAAATCTATTGGAGTATTATCGGCTATGTAAAGTATATTGCCGCGGGCACCTTCAAGAGTAATGAAGCTAATCACCGGACTATCCTTTTCAGGCAAATCCAGTTCAAATTTACCTTTTTTGACTACTACTGTATCTATTGGGATGGTTTGGGTATTGCTGTCATTCAATTCGGAAACAAACACCTTTTGTCCATCTTTGGCATTCTCTACCGTTCCACTCACCATATAACCCTGATCCTCTTCACAGGAAGCAAGAAGGGCGATAAGACTTACTACTAAAATTTTGCGCATATTAATTTGTTTTTTGCAAAAATAATCAACGTCCTCTACAAACGGCGGAAATTCCTATAATTTATTGTTAATGTGAAAAAGTGGCACAGCCCGGGTTATTTAAATAATTATTTTTAACACATGAAGAAGCAAAAAGAGTTTCCACTTGATATCAGGATTAGTTTTCAAAAGATTATTCTGGAATTTGAGAATCAGTTGGAGCAGGAGACCAGTGAAATATCCCGTGACTACATTAAAAGCATGCTGGATTATGTTTCTTCTTTTCCCGCGCTTACAGAAGGGATTGAAGATGCAGAGGAATTGATTAAGCTCAAAGACCCTATAAGGGTTTTAATGAAAGATCTTTTCCCAGAAATCTTGTCAAATAATCAGATTAAGGCAATTTCGGTTCCTTTTCATAGTATAATCTTTAATTCAACACGAAAGTTTAGGGATATCCTGGAAAAAGCCGGTGAGGATTTTCAGCTTTCCATGAGAAATTTGAATGAGGAGCTGGATTATATTTTTGGATGTATCATTATTCTCAATAACCATTACGGCTATGACATAGATTTTTCCCGGCCTTTATATTATGATATACCCGATGAAAATGGCATTTTAAGACACTATCGTATCGATCTTAATTCTGATTTTGTTGAGATCGAGACGGGTGAAAATCATCATGAGATCACAGAAGAAGATGTGGACGTGCTTATTCAGAATATTGAAGATGTTGAACTGTGGAAAGAAAAATTCCCTCCAAGAAGCTGGATTTTTAAGGGCTTTACAATTATTACTTTGACCGATGTTACCGTAGATGACGCGATTTCTGATCTTAAGACTACCTTGCTTCAGCCAAATACATCAGGAAAGGAAGAGATTCAAAAATTTGAGGAGATTTTTAAATCAATCTATAATATTCACGATCTGCGGGTAGGTTTCACCGTTTATAACGAACAGGAAACCTGTTTTGAAACTATGGGGGATAACACCCTCAGTTTTGTTCTTGGCACAAGGAAAGAAGTGGACTGTAAACAAGCCGTTGATGACCAGGTGTTCCAAACCCTTGTAGTTGATCACAATTACTTAAGCCTCCCGAATGTCAAAAGTTATTCAAAAACAACTTCAGAAAATTTACTTTCCAAAAATCTGCTGGAGGAGGATGCCAAAAGTGCCATTTTCGCCCCGATTGCAAAAAATGGAAAGCTGCTGGGGGTGCTTGAGCTCATTTCAAATAGAAAGAATGAGTTGAACAGCGTCAATGCGACCAAACTCGAAGATATCCTGCCATATATCGTTACGGCTGTTGAACGAAACAAAGCTGAATTCGAGAATAGGGTAAAGGCCGTGATCCAGAGCGAATGTACTTCAATTCATCCCAGCGTATTATGGATTTTTGAAAAAGAAGCGAGGAAATTCATCAGGGATTTAGATGCTGATGGTCTTGCATCATTTAAGGATATTTCGTTCGACGATATCCATCCTCTTTATGGGCAAATTGACATTATAGCCTCTTCTGAAGCGCGTAATGAAGCGATTCAGAGAGACCTATTAGAACAATTGAATTTTATAAGAAAGATTGTCGATGAAGCCGAAGGCATTGAAAGGCTTGATATTTATGAGCAGGTAAAATTCCGCATTAAAGAATTTGAAGATGAACTCAGCGAAAATTTAAATGCTTCTAGTGAGCAAAAGATTTTCAACTTGCTGCAGCGGGAAATTAAACCTGTAATGGATCATATTCAGAAACAATCTAAAAATCTAAAAAAGGAGGTGCTGGAATACCAAAAGAAGGTTAATTCTGAAACCGGTATCATTTATAATCACCGCAAAAATTATGATGAGGCCGTCCAGCAGATCAACAGGACCATGGCTCGTTATATTGACAGGAAACAGGTGGCTGCCCAGGAAATTTACCCGCATTATTTTGAGCGTTATAAAACCGATGGTGTAGAGCATAACATCTATATAGGTGCCGCCATGAATAATAATCGTTCGAAAGACTTTGATAAAGTTTACCTGTACAACCTTCGGCTTTGGCAGTTAAGCACGATGTGTGAGATGGAAAACAGGTTTTATCAAATCCAGGAGAACATGCCCCTAAAACTGGAGGCGGCATCCCTTATTCTTGTTTATAATAGTACGCTTTCTATAAGGTACAGGATGGATGAGAAACAGTTTGATGTGGATGGTACTTATAATGCCCGATACGAGATCATAAAGAAAAGAATAGACAAGGTTCACATTAAAGACTCCGAAGAAAGGGTGACCCAAAAAGGTAAAATTGCGATCATTTACTCCAATAGTGAAGATAAGCATGAGTACTTGCGTTACATAAAATACCTGCAGTCAAAAAAATACCTGGGCCAAAAGGTTGAACTTTTGGAGTTGGAAGACGTACAGGGGGTAATTGGCCTTCGAGCCATTAGGGTGGAAATACTGTATCACGTAGAAGGCGAAAACCGGCCGGAACAGGTAATCACTTATGATGATCTTATTAAAGTATTAAATTAAGTAATACGACACCATAAAGCTAAGTACCGAAAGAATAATCCCCACCATAAATACGGTGTAAGTAATCCTGAGTAGCCTGTATTTTCTATCGAGTACCGTCCCAAGATTGTAAAGATCCCGCATTAGAGATTCATAAATGAAATCCTGGTCTTCCATGATCTCGTTCATTGCCCACTCAAATTGCTCGTAAGGCATCTTATGAAAATTACCGAAGAAAAGAAGGTTCACGTTTCTGCTCTCGACCTCTGCGCGGGTGAATTCGCCACTGGTTACATTTGGCCTTGTAGACATAATTGAACCTATTATGGAAGCCACGCTAAAGAAGACAAGAATGAGCGTTGGAATCATCAGGCTTTTATTCCCTGGATCATCAAGATCAGGAATAAGGTTGGAGATCGCGAGAGAGATAATGATCGCATTGACCGAAAGTAGAATGTTTGCCTTAGCATCTGCAATATCACTTAACTTGAGATGGTTTCTCATGGTTACACGAAAAAGTGTTTGCACCCCCCGGTCCCGGCTTTTATCTTTATATTTTACCTTAAGTCGCGCCTTCGTCTCTTCCTTCGCAAGTTTTTTCTTGGTCTTTTTTTCTTTATTCAAAAGTTCCAGTAAGTTCTCTTTTTTACCTTCTTCCCAGTTATTTTGAGCATAGTCGGTATAGTACTGATGTTGTTTGGTGAACAATTTAATGTTCTGCTTGATCCATTCCTGGATGCCAAAATTTTTAATGTGCTGCAGCCGGAGCTCCTGCCTCAAAAATTCGCTGGTTTCTTTAAAATAATCTTTGGAAAGATGAGAGGTATCTGCGTCTTTAATTATTTTTTCAGTAATGTCCTCGGGTTCAACCGCCATTTTTGTGGCTCTAATGCATTTTAGAACATCCTTAATAAGAGTTTCGTCGGCCTTTTGATCTTCTAACCATTCCTGTGCGATTTTTGCACTTTCTTCTTCATGCTCCTTATAGGTTTTGGTATAACCGGAATCGTGAAACCAGGCGGCCAGTAGTACAACTTCTCCTTGTTTAACATTAGTTTCAGATTTTTCGAGTAATTCTTTGCTACTTTTAACTACTCTCTGAGTGTGCTTGTAATTGTGATAAAGAAAGGTATTAGGAAGTTTTTCTCGGAATAAATTGTTTATAAATTCATCTGCTTTCTCAACAAGAGGTGTCATTCAATGGTTGTTAGGTTTAAAGCCAAATTACAAAAAAATCCTCCCAATAAATTTGTATGAAAAAAAATAACAAATTTCTAACACTGCTAGTTCTAATCGTATTTTCCGCTTGCTCTACATATGAAAAAGCACAATATAAGGAAGAACAATCCACAGTAGATTTTGAATATCCTTCAGAAAAAAAAATCGAAAAATCTTTTTACCTACTCGGGGATGGAGGCTATTCCATCCCGGGGGGAACTTCGAAAGGTCTGCTGGCTTTTAAGTCTTACCTGGATTCAGTTAAACAAGTGGGGAATTATACCATCTTTCTGGGTGACAATATTTATCCCGCCGGAATGGAAGAAGAGGGCGATGCTAATAGGGAACGTGGGGAATACAGGATAGATGCCCAGCTGGATGCGGTGGAACATTATGACGGTAAGATCATGTTCATCCCGGGGAACCACGACTGGTACAATAAAGGCATTACAGGTTTAAAACGAGAGAGAGATTATATTGAGGAGCAACTTGACGATGAGAATATTTTTCACCCTAAACCCGGTTGCGGATTTGAAAGTATTGATGTTTCAGAAAATATACAGCTGGTTATTGTTGATTCTCAGTGGTTTCTCACCAACTGGGACAACCACCCTACGGTAAATGATAACTGCGAGATCAAAACCAGAGAAGCGCTCTTTAACGAAATTGAAAGCGAACTTAAAAAGAACCAAACCAAAACTGTCGTTTTTGCAATACATCATCCTTTGTACACCAATGGCGTGCATGGAGGATTTTATAATTTTAATCAGCATTTGTATCCAGCACAAAAGAAAATTCCGGTTCCTATTTTAGGATCCCTTGCCATGCTTATTCGCACAAGCGGCGGAGTTTCTATCCAGGATACGCAGAACCTTCGCTATAAGAATATGGTCAACCGGCTGGAGACTATTGCCAAGAGATGGGGAAATGTGGTTTTTGTATCGGGTCATGAACACAGCCTTCAGTATATTGAAAACGACGGGATCAAGCAGGTCGTTTCGGGAGCCGGCTCCAAAGGAACAAATGTTCACCTGGGAAATGATGGGCTTTTTGCTTATGAAGGTCAGGGTTTTTCTGTCCTCGATATTTTTGATGACGGCTCCACCTGGGTTACTTTCTACGGAAGTGAAGAAAACAAACCAAAGATGTTGTACAGGCATGAAGTATTTGAGGCTCCCCAACCTGTAAATTTGGATACCTTGCCCAAAACCTTTCCTTCTTATGTAGAGGCTACTGTATATAAACCTGAAGAGACCGAAAAAACCGAAGCATACGAGAGCGTGTGGGGAGATAGGTATAGAGATATTTACGGTACAAAAGTCAAGACTAAAGTTGTTGACCTGGATACTCTCTATGGAGGTATGCAAGTAATAAGAACAGGAGGTGGCCATCAAACGAAATCTCTAAGATTAAAAGATAAACAGGGGCGGGATTATAATATGCGTGCCATCAAAAAAAGCGCTGTACAATTCTTACAAACCGTAGCTTTTAAGGACGCATCTGTCTCATCTGATTTTGAAAATACCCTGGCAGAAGATATTATTGAAGATTTTTATACCTCTGCGCATCCCTTCGGATTTATGGTAATTCCAACATTGTCGGAGGCTGCCGGAATTTATCACACCAATCCCAAATTATTTTATGTTCCGAAGCAAAGGGCACTTGAACAATATAATGAAGAGTACGGAGATGAATTGTATATGATTGTTGAAAGGCCCGAAGGAGATTATACAGGATATGAATCTTTTGGTGCACCCAATCATGATATTGAAAGCACGTCGGGAGTTTATGAGCGCCTAAGAAGGGATGAAAAATACAAATTAGACGAATCATCTTTTATAAAGGCCAGAATTTTTGATATGTTAGTTGGAGACTGGGACAGGCACCAGGATCAATGGCGCTGGTCAGAATTTGAAGATGAGGAAGGAAATCACACTTTTAGACCAATACCGCGTGACAGGGACCAGGTCTTTTCAAATTTTGATGGGGCTTTCTTCGCTACCTTAAGAGGTCTTACCGGCCTTGCCAATCAATTTGCAGTTTACAATGGCGATATAAAAGATGTGGAGTGGTTTAATACCGCCGCCATGGGTCTCGACCGAAGCCTTGTTCAAAATGAAGGTCGGGAAGAATGGATCAGGCAGGCAAAATACCTTCAGGAGCATGTTACAGATGAGGTGATAGAAGAGGCTTTTTCAAAGCTGCCAGAGGAGACCCAGGGAGAGTCTTCCGAAAGGATCAAAAAATATCTAAAAGAACGTCGTGGTAACCTGGTCGATATTGTGGAGCGGTATTACAAAGTAATGGCCAAAACTTCTATTGTTACAGGTACAGACAAAGATGATTATGTAGAGGTCATAAGAAACAACGACGGTACGACAAAAATAACCATCTACAGGATCAAAGATGGCGAAAAGGCAGATGTGGTCAATTCAAGATCATACGATCCTGAATTTACTGATGAGATCTGGTTATATGGATTGGATGACGACGATATTTTTGAAGTGACGGGCGAGGGAAAAGATCCTATTTTTACCCGAATAATTGGGGGCCAAAATAATGATATCTACCGTGTCAAAAATGGGGATAACCTTAAGATTTATGATTATAAGTCCATGCCTAATACCATAGAATCCCTTGGTGATGCCAAACTGCATCTTACAGATGATTATGAAGTAAATGTTTTTGACAAGGACAGGAAAATATATAAAGGAACAAGGATCATTCCCGCTGTTGGATATAACCCCGACGACGGAATAAAAGTTGGACTTAGGGCATCTTACGACAACTATGGATTCCAACGAAATCCTTTTACCGCAAGACATGAGATTAGGGGAGGTTATTATTTTGCAACCCAAAGTTTTGACATCTATTATGATGCGCAATTTGCCAACATGTGGAAAAGTTATAATCTTATAGTTGGAGCACATTTTACGAGCCCGAGTTTTACCAGAAACTTCTTTGGCTATGGTAATGAAACCTATAATCGTGAAGATGAACTGGGAAAAGATTATAACAGGATAAGGTTAAGCCGAATTGGGGGGGAAGCAGGTTTCGTTAAGGAAAGTCCCTTCGGAAGCTATTTTAAATATGTAGCTTCTTTTGAAGGAGTAAAAGTTGATGATAGTGAAGACAGGTACCTTTCGGAAGATTTTGCGACAAACGCAGATTTTTTTGAACGGAAGTATTTTCTTGGCCTTGAAGGAACCTACAGGTATGAAAGTTATGATAATACCCTTAATCCAACCAATGGGATGAAATTTCAGCTGAATCTGGGTGGAAAAATGAATACCAATGACACTAAAAAGATCTTTGGTTATATAGAGCCCTATTTAGGCTTCTATAAAGCCATCGCTGCAAATGGAAAATTAGTTTTAAACCCCAGGATACAGGCAGAAGTCAACATAGGAGATGATTATCAATTCTACCAGGCAGCAACTTTGGGAGGTGAAAATGGCTTAAGAGGTTTTAGATTGAACCGTTTTACGGGAGAAAGTGCCCTGGCCTCCGGAACAGATCTGCGATATAGTTTTGACCAATTTAAAACGCCTATTTTGCCTGTGCAAATTGGAATTTTTGCAGGTTACGATGTTGGCCGGGTGTGGCTTGATAATGAAGATAGCAATGTGTGGCACGATAGCTACGGTGGTGGATTTTGGGTCACCAGTGCAAAAGCATTGAGTGGAAGGTTCAATTTCTTTTCAGGTGGAGAAGGTTTACGATTTAGTTTTAGCTTCGGGTTTAACTTTTAAAAGAGAGAATAATAAAAAATAAAGCCTGTCAAAAATGCCATTTTTGACAGGCTTTATTTTTT
>JBAVJE010000118.1:0-10951 GCA_049687615.1 Salinimicrobium sp.
CCTTAAAGATAAACCACAACAACATGAGAAAACTCAGGAAGGAAAAAATCTGAATCACTTTCAGGCTTTTCGCCAGACTGCGATGGTGAAATTTCGCGATACCCGCATACTTGACAAAGTTGTAGCCAGTAATGCTTCCAAAAAAGGTAAAAATGAGCAGGTTTTTCTCAACAGGGATTTTGAAATACAAAAAGCTGAGCAGACTGAGGGAAACAACAGCAAGGGCCACATGAATACTGCTATTGATATAAAATTCGAAAATTTTTTTTAAAGATCTCATAACTCGAATTTTCCCTGCTGTTCCGAACAAAAAAGTTCGCCTTAAAAGTTAACAATACTCCCCTGAAATCATTAAAAATTAGGTTTAAAATACTTAATTTCGCAACTCATAACACAACTTTTACTTAATGAAACCATATAATTTCGCATCTCGTCATATAGGCCCCAGGGAAAATGACCTTCAGGACATGTTGAAAACAGTTGGGGTTGATTCTCTCGACCAGCTGATTTATGAAACTCTCCCCGATGATATTCGCCTAAAAAAGGAGCTGGATCTTGATCCTGCCATGAGTGAACACGAGTATCTTGCTCACAACATGGCTTTAGCTGCCAAAAATAAAATTTTTAAAACTTATATCGGCTTAGGCTATCATGAGTCAATTACCCCTGCGGTTATTCAGAGAAATATTCTTGAGAATCCGGGCTGGTATACCGCCTACACACCTTACCAGGCCGAAATCGCACAGGGAAGACTGGAAGCCCTTTTAAATTTTCAAACCCTTATCTCAGATCTTACAGGAATGGAACTGGCCAATGCCTCCCTTCTTGACGAGGGAACTGCAGCTGCAGAAGCTATGTCCATGCTTTTTGGAGTGCGTGACCGGGATCAAAAGAAAAATGGGATAAATAAATTCTTTGTTTCTGAAGAAGTATTACCTCAAACGATTGATGTTCTTAAAACCAGAGCTATTCCTCAGGGCATTGAACTGGTCATTGGAGATCACGAAGATTTCGACTTTGCCAAGGATTTCTTTGGCGCGTTCTTGCAGTATCCCGGGAAACTAGGACACATTTTTGATTATGCAGCTTTTGTTGAAAAAGCCAAAGAAAATAATATTAGAACGGCTGTCGCTGCCGACCTCCTAAGTCTCGTAAAATTACGTGCTCCGGGTGAGTTTGGAGTTGACGTCGTAGTGGGGACCTCACAACGCTTCGGAATTCCTCTTGGTTATGGAGGCCCACATGCAGGCTATTTTGCAACCCGCGAAGAGTTCAAACGTAGTCTCCCCGGAAGAATTATTGGTGTAACCAAAGACACCGACGGCAACTTTGCTCTAAGAATGGCCCTGCAAACAAGGGAACAGCATATTAAACGTGACAAGGCCACTTCCAACATTTGTACCGCACAGGTATTATTGGCGGTGATGGCCGGAATGTACGCGGTCTACCATGGCCCTAAAGGCCTTGAATATATTGCCGGAAAAATTCACCGTACAGCTGTGACGGTATCCGAAAATCTTGAAAAACTCGGTTTCCATCAATTAAATTCAGCCTTTTTTGACACTATACTTCTAAAAGCTGATGCAGCGAAGATCAAAGAAATTTCTCAAAGACTTGAGGTGAATTTTCACTATCCTTCTTCAGATGCTGTGGCAATCTCATTAAATGAGGCCACCAATCTTAGCGATGTAAATACCATCATTTCTATTTTCGCTGAAGCTGCCGGAAAGGAAGCCATAAAGATTTCTGAACTTCTTGAGGCCAACAAAATTCCTTCTTCCGTAGAGAGAAAAACAGGATTCCTCAAAAATGAGGTTTTCAACTCCTATCATTCTGAGACTGAACTGATGCGTTACATCAAGAAGCTGGAGCGCAAGGATCTCTCTTTGAACCACTCTATGATCTCCTTAGGATCATGTACAATGAAATTGAATGCCGCTGCCGAGATGCTGCCAATCAGTTATCCACAGTGGGGCAATATACATCCATTCGTTCCGGTTGACCAGGCCGAAGGATATCATATCGTTCTCAAAAAACTGGAAGAACAGCTTACAGAGATCACAGGGTTCTCCGGAACTTCACTACAGCCTAACTCTGGAGCCCAGGGAGAATATGCCGGATTGATGGTGATTAGGAAATATCATGAATCCAGAGGCGATTCACACCGAAATATTTGTTTAATTCCTTCTTCAGCTCATGGTACCAACCCTGCTTCTGCAGTTATGGCTGGTATGAAGGTGGTGGTAACAAAGTCTACTGCAGGTGGAAACATTGATGTAGATGATCTTCGTGAAAAAGCGATTAAACACAAGGATAACCTTGCTGCCTTAATGGTCACTTATCCTTCGACGCATGGGGTTTTTGAATCTGCTATTGTTGAGATTATAAAAATTATCCATGAAAACGGAGGACAGGTCTATATGGACGGTGCCAACATGAATGCACAGGTCGGATTAACCAACCCGGGTAGAATTGGAGCCGATGTTTGCCACCTCAACCTGCATAAGACCTTTGCCATACCTCATGGAGGTGGTGGACCTGGAGTGGGACCTATTTGTGTAGCAAAACAACTTGTTCCATTTTTGCCGGGCAACCCGGTAATTCCAACCGGTGGTGAGGATGCAATTTCTGCAATTTCTGCAGCACCATGGGGTTCGGCCTTAGTTTGTCTTATTTCCTACGGCTACATTAAAATGTTAGGGACCAAAGGTCTTAAGAAATCTACTGTTTTTGCTATTTTGAATGCCAATTACATCAAATCACGTATTGAAGAGCACTATAAAACCCTTTACAGCGGGGAACGAGGCCGTGCAGCTCACGAAATGATTGTTGATTGTCGCCCCTTCAAGCAAAAAGCTATTGAAGTTACAGATATCGCAAAAAGGCTTATCGACTATGGTTTCCATTCGCCAACTGTTTCCTTCCCGGTAGCAGGAACTTTAATGATCGAACCAACCGAAAGTGAAAGCAAAACCGAACTGGACAGGTTCTGTGACGCATTGATCTCAATTAGAAAAGAGATCGATGAGGCCACTGAAGATGAACCAAACAATGTCCTTAAAAATGCGCCGCATACTATGGCCATGCTTACAGCCGATGATTGGAACTTCCCATACAGCAGGCAAAAAGCAGCCTACCCACTGGATTATCTCTCCGAAAATAAATTCTGGCCATCAGTCCGTAGGGTAGATGAAGCCTACGGAGACAGGAACCTGGTTTGCACCTGTGCCCCTTTAGAGGAATATATGGAAGACTAACCTAAAGAAACCGAGGTCATAAGGCCTCGGTTTTTCTTTTTCTTCATTTAACCTTTCATTAACTTTGTTTGATTTTTTCTGATAATTTCAGAATTTTATGTAATTCTTTCCGCTTAACAATAAACATCCCACAAAAATATTTTTTTACTGGCAGGAAATGTTCTTTTCTGCCATAACATTTATTAATTTTGAAATGGTGACCTATAAAAGGACATGAAAATGAGTATAAAATTAACAGGAGTAGGAAGCTACATTCCAGACAGAATTGAAAAAAATTCAGATTTTCAAAAGCATGAATTTCTTTATGAAGACGGGTCTAATTTTGACCAGTCCAATACTGTTATCATTGAAAAATTCAAGGCTATTACCGGAATTGCCGAAAGACGTTATGTTCACGGGGAACTCAATAATTCAGACATTGGCTATCTCGCAGCTCTCTCGGCTATAGAAGATGCCAAAATAGATCCAGAGACCCTGGATTATCTTATTGTCGCCCACAATTACGGAGACGTACTTCATAATGACCTTCAAAGTGATACAGTACCAAGTTTAGCTACCAGGATAAAGCATAAACTAAGGATCAAAAACCCTAAATGCGTGGCCTACGATGTGCTGTTTGGCTGCCCGGGCTGGATCGAAGCTGTCATCCAGGCGCAGGCATTCATCAAAAGTGGAATAGCTAAAAAATGCCTTGTCATTGGTTCAGAAACCTTATCGAGGGTTGTTGACAAACACGATCGCGACTCCATGATTTATTCAGATGGAGCCGGTGCTGCAATTTTAGAGGCTTCCGAAGAAGAGGGCGGAATACTTGCCCATGAAAGCGCTACCCATTCTTTCGAAGAAGCCAACTTTATTTTCTTCGGAAAATCCAACAACAGGGAAGCCGGTGATTCCAGGCGCTACATCAAAATGCATGGCCGAAAAATCTACGAATTTGCGCTTAATCATGTGCCGGCCGCAATGAAAACATGTCTCGAGAACAGCGGAAAATCTATTGAAGATGTCAAAAAGATCCTTATTCATCAAGCCAATGAAAAAATGGATGAGGCTATAATAAAAAGATTCTACAAACTATTTGGAATGCAGGCGCCCAATGGAATTATGCCTATGAGCATCGACAAGCTCGGGAACAGCAGTGTGGCAACTGTTCCTACCCTGCTCGACCTCATTCTAAAGGGAAAAATGGAGGACCAGAGTATAAAAAAAGGAGATGTTGTCATTATGGCCAGCGTTGGTGCAGGTATGAACATTAATGCCATTGTTTACCAGTTTTAGATGTACGAGAAAAACTTCCCTAACAAGCGCTATAAGGAAACTATTGAATTTTTAGAAAGTGTTGTTCCGCCGCCGGCAGAGGTTCTGGATCTCGGGGTAAAAAATCCCTTTTCGGAGGTTATGTTGAAAAGGGGGTATAAAGTGAGTAATACTACCGGAGAAGATCTTGACCTCGACCAGGAAGCTGTCCAAAAAGGGAATTTTGAAGTAATCACTGCTTTCGAAATTTTTGAACATCTTCTCGCTCCTTTTAATGTACTACAGGAAATAAAGGCTGAGAAATTGGTAGCAAGTGTTCCTCTGCGGCTATGGTTTTCCCCGGCTTACCGAAGCAAAACCGACAAATGGGACCGGCATTACCATGAATTTGAAGACTGGCAGTTCGACTGGCTGCTGGAAAAGGCCGGTTGGGAGATCAAGAAAAGGCACAAGTGGACCAATCCGGTAAAAAAACTGGGAATTCGACCATTTCTTCGGCTTTTCACGCCCAGGTATTATGTAGTTTACGCTGAACGCAAAAAATAAGGAGCCTCAAAAATGCCATTTTTGGGAAGTATTAGAACTTTGATACGATAATGGCCACGGCTATTTATTCCCGGTACTGGAAAACCCCTTCAAAATAGCATTTTTGAAACCTCTTACTCGAGAAGTTCAAAAACCTTAATTTAGCCAAAAGACCGGTAACAGTTGAACATCTATATTGTCATTCCCGCTCATAACGAAGCGCAGTTCATAGAAAAAACCCTGGCTTCCCTGGCTCATCAAAGCCTGCAGCCAAAGCGATTGCTGGTGGTTGATGATCAATCTTCAGATCAAACCGCGGAAGTTGTACAGAAGTACGCTCAAAAATTTCCTTTTATAGAACTTATCACAAAAACTTCTTCTGAAGCGCATTTGCCCGGAAGCAAAGTGATCAATGCTTTTAAAAAAGGATTAGAAACTTTAGACAGCAACTACGATGTCATCTGTAAATTTGATGCAGATCTTATTTTCCCTGATGATTACCTGCAAAGTATTAGCAGACATTTTGCTGAAGATCCAAAAGTAGGCATGGCAGGTGGCTTTTGCCAAATTGATAAAAACGGAAAATGGGTGTTGGAAAACCTGACAGACAAAGATCATATTAGAGGTGCCCTTAAAGCCTATCGAAAAGAATGTTTTAGAGATATTGGCGGCTTAAAAGCTTCTATGGGCTGGGACACTGTAGACGAACTGCTGGCACAGTACCATGGATGGTCAATAAAAACAGATCCCGCTTTACAGGTGAAACATTTGCGCCCCACCGGGTTTACTTATAATAAAAAGGCGAAATGGAAACAGGGAGAAGCATTTTATAAACTTAGATATGGTTTTATAATTACTACAATCGCTTCGGCTAAATTGGCGCTCAAAAAAAAACGGCTATCATTGTTCAAAGATTACATACTGGGTTACCTCAAGGCTTCAGCTCAAAAAACACCATTTTTGGTGGATAAAAAAGAAGGAGCCTTCATAAGAAGGCTCCGATATAAAAAAATGTGGTCTAAGCTCTTTTAAGCTTCTATTTCCCCAACGCCATAAAAAGCGGTCTTCCTGTGGCCCCGGTTGGAAAAGAAATTCCAAGCAAAGCCGAAACCGTGGGCGCAATATCTATTACTTCGGTTCTTTCAACGGTATTCCCACGTTTAATCCCTTTTCCGTAGAAAATAAGTGGTGCGTGCGTATCATAGTTCAAACCAGTCCCGTGAGTGGAACCTGTACTAGAGTAGGAAATCACCTGTGGATCCAGCACTACCATCACATCCCCACTTCTTTTTTGATTAAACCCATGATCAATGGCGGCAGCAATACTTTGCGTATAGCTGGTTGCCATAAGCTGCGATCTGGTAAAAACTTCGCTCACCAGGTCATATTGCAAGACATGTTGCGCGATCCTCTTTTGAAGATCTTCAGTCAAAATATCTTCTTTCTCAAGTGCATCGTAGTTGAAGAATATTTGATTATTTGAAATGTTCGCAATCAAATTATCTGCACCGTATTTATTGTTCAACCAGCTTTTTAAGTCTTCAGAAAATCTTCCGAAGTCAAAATACCCTGCAGGAATTTTAACAGACTGCAAGTATGCCGGTACATCAACTCCACCATGGTCGGCGGTAAGGAAGAGCGTATAATTACCTTTTCCTACTTTTTGATCAAGGGCTTCCAATAATCTGCCAAGATCCTGGTCCAGACGCAGGTAGGTATCTTCAATTTCCTTAGAGTTTACGCCAAAATTATGGCCTATATAATCGGTTGCAGAGAAACTTACAGTAAGAAAATCTGTAGTATTATCTTGTCCCAGCTTTTCGCCATCTATGGCCGCGATAGCAAAGTCGGCGGTTAGACTGTTACCAAAGGGGGTAGATTTGATCAAATCAAAGCCACCATTTTCGCTTTGGAGTTTAGCAAGATCATAAGGAAATCCGGCATCTTTTTTTCCTCTGAAACCACCTTCAAAAGTGTTAATATCAACACCACTTTCGGAGTAGGTGTCGATATCATATAAGGTTTCCCACTTTTTCATATAGGAAGCCGCTCTGCCGGAAGCGTTGAAATCTTTCACCCATTGTGGCAGCTGTTGCAAATAAAAAGTACTGCTAATCCATTGCCCTTCGTCTTGACCGTGGAACCAATAGGCGGCGTTTGCGGTGTGACCTGCAGGCAAAATAGCACCGCGATCCTTTAAAGCAACTCCAATAGTTTTACCTTTCATTTGGGTGTGCAGGCGGTTTTCATCGGCTACACCAGCGGTAAGCAGGCGGTGCGGGGACATTTTGCCTGCTTCGGAAGTGGTCCCTACCGGATCTACCATTTCATCCTCAACGCAGTAGACCATTTTATCATCAGACTTATCATACCAGTTATTAGAAATGATACCATGGGTCTCTGGAGCGGCACCCGAGTAAATGGAGGCGTGCCCCGGCCCGGTATAGGTAGGAATATAGTTGAAATGATGGTTGCGGAAATTAAAACCTTCAGAAACGAGTTTTTTAAAGCCCTTTTCATCAAACCTGTCCCAAAACCTGGTGATATAGTCATAACGCATTTGATCTACAACTACCCCAACGACCAGTTTTGGATGCGCGCGCAGATCAAGTTCGGGGTCAAAATCCCTTTTTTGAAGCTCCTGTGCGGTCACTGATTGAATAAAAAACAAAGTGAGTAATACCTGAAAAAAATATTTCATCATAATTAAATTTATCTGCCAAAAATACAATTATCTTCAGTTTATAACTTTAAGCTAAGCTTAAAAACTTTGCTCAAAAAAATTAGTATTTTAGCGCTTACAAAATTCTCAAATGAGCTACCTGCAATCTATTGGTGAATACTTCTTAATGATCAAAGGCGTTTTTGGCCGAATGACTAAAAAATCGGTTCTTGTAAAGCTCATTTTCAACGAAATAGATGATCTCATTATAGGTTCAATGGGAATCGTCTCCTTTATCTCCTTTTTTATTGGTGGGGTTGTAGCGATTCAAACCGCCTTAAACCTTCAAAATCCACTTATCCCCAGAACCCTAATCGCCTTTGCGGCGAGGCAATCTGTGATCCTCGAGTTTGCTCCCACCTTCATTTCCATTATCATGGCAGGAAAAGTGGGATCTTACATCACCTCTAGTATAGGAAGTATGCGAGTGACCCAACAAATTGATGCTCTGGAAGTAATGGGAATCAATTCGCTTAATTATCTGGTCTTCCCTAAGATTGTAGCCATGCTTACTTACCCATTTGTAATTGCTATCTCCATGTTTCTTGGAATCCTGGGAGCATATACTGCCGGCGTTTTAGGCGGGTTTGTTTCTTCACAGGACTTTATAACTGGTTTGCAGGACGAATTTATTCCTTTTCACCTGGTATATGCCTTTATTAAAACATTCCTTTTTGCCTTAATTTTAGCCACCATTCCGTCTTACCATGGGTACTACATGAAAGGTGGGGCTCTGGAAGTAGGAGAAGCCAGTACGACCTCTTTTGTATGGACGAGTGTGGTGATCATAATCACCAATTACATTGTAACCCAATTACTGCTAAGCTAATGATCGAAGTACAGAATATAACGAAAGCTTTTGAAGGGGAAGAGATCCTTAAAGGAATTAGCACCATTTTTCCAAAAGGTCAAACCAACCTCATCATTGGGCAATCGGGAGCGGGAAAAACGGTTTTTCTTAAATGTCTCTTAGGACTTTTTAGACCCGATACAGGGAAAATTCTTTACGACGGCGCTCCATTTTCATCCTATACAGAAGAAGAACAGCGTGAGTTAAGGCAGCAAATAGGGATGGTCTTCCAGGGTGGTGCCTTATTCGATTCGATGACGGTTGAAGAGAATGTCATGTTTCCGTTAAGAATGTTTACCAACCAAAAACGTTCTGTAATGCTCAAAAGGGTAAAAGAAGTACTCGATCGGGTTAATTTAGCCGAAGGCCAACACAAAAAGTTTCCGGTAGAGATTAGTGGAGGAATGCAGAAGAGGGTTTCTATAGCCCGGGCCATCGTGAATAAACCGAAGTATTTGTTTTGTGATGAACCCAATTCTGGCCTGGATCCACAAACAGCTACAGTTATTGATAATCTTATCCTTGAAATCACCCGAGAGTATGATATTACTACCGTGATCAACACCCATGACATGAATTCTGTATTGGAGATTGGGGAGAAGATCGTCTTTCTTCAGAATGGGCAGCTCGCATGGGAAGGTGATAAAGAAGCCATTTTTAAAACCGACAATAAAGCGGTAACCGAATTTGTTTATTCTTCAGATCTCTTCAGAAAAGTAAGAAAGGCACAGCTTCAAGGGCTTTAGTTCATCGCTCTTACCTCAAGAGTATCCAGTGACAACCTCACCTGCAACCACTGCCGAAGCTTACCCATTTCTGCCTTTTTAGAGGCATTAGACAAAGATTTATTCCAACGTACATTAAAGGTCGGGATAGTATCTATGCGGGAAAAATTGGTCACAATATTATTGGCATAGCTTAGCTCTTCTATATTCGTGTAATTGATCTTAGCTTCCCGGCTAACAGATTCAAAAGGAATTCCTGCACTCCTGTAACGTAGCAGTTGCTGCTCTAAAAGCCTTATTCTGGCATCTTTATTTTCTACAACCTCCTGGTTTTTTACGTAAAGATCTTCAAGAATTCCGGCCCTCACCTCACTTGAAAGCCGTTCGGCCATTTCTGAACTCTGGTCCTCCCCCTGGTGAATTTGTAAAACCACATTTTGAAGCTCTTCTTCCTTCTTGGCCTTTTCCTGCCACTCGTTTATAGCATATTGGGGCACAGGCTTTCCTAATAAATAGACGTCGATGACCTTGGTTTTATAGTCCTGACTAAATTTAACCACTTCAGCCCCAGGATATTTAATCACCTCCTGCACAAAATCTTTAGTCTTACTTACAAAAACCTGCTGATTAAGAAGGTTTAAAAAAAGGATAATACTTGGAATCATCACCAAAATAGCAATTAAAGAAGCCAGTCTCGCGGTATTTTTTCGGCGCTTACTATTTACATATCTCACCAACGGGAATCGCAAAAGTTTAGATACCATAAAAGTGGAGAGCGCAATAAAAACAGAATTTATCGAAAATAAATAAAGTGCTCCACCGGCATATTCCCAATTGGCAATTGCCAGCCCATATCCAACGGTACAAAGCGGAGGCATAAGTGCTGTTGCAATGGCAACTCCCATAATAACACTAGCTATGGCCCCCTTCTTCGTTTTCGCAATAATCAGCGCTGTTCCACCAAAAATGGCAACCAACACATCAAGGATTGTGGGATAAGTACGCGCTATAAGTTCGGGGGTTTCTTCTTTAATGGGAGAGATGAGGAAATAAAGAAATGCTGTTAAAACACTCAAAAACACCATTACTCCAAGATTAACCAAAGATCTCTTAAGGGTATCGATATCATTTATAGCCACCGAAAACCCAACACCAACTATAGGTCCCATTAGGGGCGAGATCAACATGGCACCTATCACTACCGCCGTACTACCAACGTTGAGTCCTATAGAAGCGACAAAAATAGAGAACACAAGAATCCACGCGTTATGACCTTTGAAGGAAATATCGCGTTTGACGGTTTCCATGGTCGTATCGCGGTCGGTATCTTCATGAATATCCAGCAGTTCCCGCAGAAAAGCACCAATCTCTTTAAGGACTGTTTTATGATTGACATCGGCCCCTCTCTTTACCGAAGCAGCATTTTCAGAAGTATTTTCCATGGATCAGCCTAAATTATTCCCGAATTTTTGCTGCACTTTACTCCTGATCGCTTTGATCTCTTGCTCCTTATCTTTTGGTACCAGCAACAAAACTTCTTCTTCATCAACTATAATATAATCGTTAATTCCGTCTACCACGATGACCTTATTTGAAGAAGAGCTAATAATATTCC
>JBAVJE010000119.1:0-11866 GCA_049687615.1 Salinimicrobium sp.
ATCTCATTGTCTTTGTTCTCGCCCGGCCATGCCGAACCAAATTTCACCTTCAGCAGCTCTGCCTGCTTTTCAATAATTGAGCAACCTTCTTTTATATCTTCTGTTATCACACCGCCTCCAAAAGGGATCACGGCAGTGTGTCTTATGATGCCATCTTTGAAAATGGCGAGATCTGTCGTTCCACCGCCAATATCTACTAATGCAACTCCCGCTTCTTTTTCTTCCTGGCTTAACACCGCGTTGGCCGAGGCCAAAGGTTCAAGCGTAACTGCCGATACCTGGAGTCCGGCGCTCTTCACGCATCTTCCCACATTCCTAATGGAAGAAACCTGTCCCACCACCACATGGAAATTTGCTTCCAACCTGCCGCCGTACATACCAATGGGCTCTTTGATCTCTGCCTGCCCGTCTACTTTAAATTCCTGCGGGAGCACATGGATGATCTCCTCGCCCGGAAGCATGACCAGCTTATGTACCTGGCTGCAAAGCCGCTCGATATCTTCAGCGTCAATCACTTCATCTGGGTTGGGGCGGGTGATATAATCACTGTGCTGTAAACTGCGAATGTGCTGCCCGGCAATACCAACCACCACATCTTCTATTTTCATGCCCGAGTCTGCCTCGGCTTCCTGTATCGCCTGTTGAATGGATTGTATGGTTTGGGTGATATTATTCACCACCCCCCTGTGCACTCCAAGACTTTTTGCTTTCCCGATTCCTATGATCTCCATCTTACCGTAATCATTTTTACGGCCGATCATGGCTACGATCTTAGTAGTACCAATATCTAATCCTACTGCGATGTCGTTCTGTTCCATAATTTACTTTTTAGTGCATACAACCTGATTCCCAAATTGTAGATCCACTTTTTTATAAGCCTCCAGTTGTTGATCTTTCAGCGCCTTTCGGTAAAAGGCCTTAAAATTTTTGAACTTGAGTTCTATATCCTTTACTGCTCCCAAAAACACAATAAAATCGTGCTGTCGCAAGTATATTTCGTATCTCCCATTGACCTGCCTGTGCAGCCCTGTAACATGTTTTGTAAGGAAGGAATCTTTGCTAATGAATTCCATCAACGGATAAACCTCCTGCAGCTGCACTTCTGAAACTCCTGTGACCAACGGCACCCTTGCCGAATAGTAGTTGGAAAGTGGCATTTTTGACCCCTTTCTGTCGAGATAAAAATCCCTGTTTCCCAGCACCCTGGCCAGCGGTTTTCGCTGTGTGATTTCCGCTCCCATTTTTCCGTCTACAGAGACAAAAACCTCGGCGTTTTCAATCATGTCATGAGCCTCCAAAATAGACTCCACCTTACTCAAATCTAAAGCTTCTTTCCCTACACTTTTTGCCCGTACCTCATTTTGTATTAACAATTTATTAACCGCTTCTTCGGTGAGATACAGGTTTTCACTATTGGTGAAATGCAGATTTACTTCGGAAAGTACACGCGCATTATTTCGTTGTTTCGCGAATGCAAATAAAAAGAACGCTGCGCCAATCAGCAAGAATGTTTTTATGTAATTCCAGTTATTTTTCACCTGTTAGTGCTCTTCTTAATTTTTCAACTTCTTCACCAATATCACCGGCTCCCATAACAACCACAACCTCAGGACGCTTCTTTTTTATCACTTCTGAAAGTGCCATTTTTGACACCAGTTCTTTTTTGTCATTTTTGACCATGCTCATCAACCATTCTGAAGTGATTCCCTCTATAGGCTCTTCTCTGGCAGGATAAATATCTAACAGCAACAGCTCATCGAACAGGCCAAGGCTCTCTGCAAAGCCTTCTGCAAAGTCTCTGGTGCGGCTAAAAAGATGTGGCTGAAACACCGCCAGCACTTTCTTGCCCGGATGCATTTCCCGCACCGCCTGATGCACCGCGGCGATTTCGGCAGGATGATGCGCATAATCATCGATCAATACCAGGTCCCGGGTTCGAATTTTATAGGAGAATCTTCGTTCTACGCCTTTAAATGAGGCCAAAGCTTTGGCAAGGAACTCGGGGGGGGCACCGAATTCAATTGCCATTGCTAAAGCAGTAACTGCA
The DNA here is from genome assembly GCA_049687615.1 of Salinimicrobium sp. Classification (GTDB taxonomy): domain Bacteria; phylum Bacteroidota; class Bacteroidia; order Flavobacteriales; family Flavobacteriaceae; genus Salinimicrobium. The sequence goes on from JBAVJE010000119.1 coordinate 2,048, forward strand.
TTGGTTAAATTATGTTTTCCCGGTAAGCTTAGTTGAAAACCTCCGTAAGTTTTTTCTTTTGTTCTTAAATCGAATTCATAAATGCCATTTTTGACACTTACGTTTTGAGCACTTATATCGGCATCATCTTCAACTCCAATAGAAGTACCCTCTAACGGCAGGCCATTGGAAAAAAACAATGTTCCGTTCTCGGGCACCAGGTTTGCAAAAGCCTTAAAGCTTTCCTTGATCTGCGCATCTTCTCCATAGATGTCTAAATGATCTGCATCCATAGAGATTACGGCCGCTATATTTGGGGCCAGTTGCAAAAATGACCTGTCAAACTCATCGGCTTCCACCACCATGGCCGTATTGCCGTCTAAAATGAGATTTGAGTGATAATTTTCACTTATTCCACCCAAAAAGGCGGTGATCTCTTTGCCGGTAGTCTTAAGCAAATGGGCCAAAATAGTACTGGTCGTGGTTTTACCGTGAGTACCTGCAACTGCCAGTGTAAAATGGCCTTTAGTAAGATTACCAAGAACTACCGCTCTTTTCTGCATTTCATAGCTGTCGGCCACAAAGTGTAGATATTGAGGGTGATCTTTGGGAATAGCAGGAGTATAAACGATCAATGCCTGCCTGTCTTCTAAAAATTCCTCCGGAAGCGCCTCCACTTCCTTTGAGGTGATAACGGAGATTCCTTCTTTTTCAAGCTGAGCCGTAAGCTTACTTCTGGTACGGTCATACCCGGCTACATTTTTTCCCTGCGCATTAAAATAGCGGGCAAGGGCACTCATTCCGATGCCTCCAACCCCGATAAAATAAATATTCTTTATGTGTTCGTAATGCGCCATTTAGCTCATTGTACTTAAAAGTTTCTCCATTTCGTCTACGATATTGGCCGTAGCGAAAGGTTTTTCCAGTTTCTTTATATTCTTCGCCAGGCTCTGCATTTTCTCCTCGCTTTTTACCAGTGGGAAAAAGATTGATTTAAAGCCCGGCTCCAGGTGACTTTCAGAAAGCACCACCGCCCCATCTATTTCGGCAACCGCCATTGCATTTTTAGTCTGGTGGTCTTCAGCTACATTAGGGGATGGTATAAATACCACGGGTTTCCCCACAATGCACAACTCTGAAACCGTACCTGCACCGGCACGGGAGATAATAATATCGGCTGCGGCATAAGCCAGATCCATGCGTTTCAAAAATTCAAAAGTCTGCACGTTTTCCTTCAGCCCGTATTTCTCATAATCCTTGATGTAGAGACTTCCTGTTTGCCATAGCAACTGCAGGTCATTATTCTCAAATTCTTTTATATGCTGTTCGATCAACTCATTGATCTTTCTGGCACCAAGGCTTCCGCCAAGCACCAAAACTGTTTTCTTACTTCGGTCAAGGCCAAAGAATTCGATTGATTCCTCACGTTTTTCACTTACCGTAAGCAAGTCCTGCCTTACGGGATTTCCGGTGAATACGATTTTTTCCGAAGCGAAGAAACGTTCCATTTCCGGATAAGCCACACAAATTTTATCTGCGCCTTTAGCCAACAACTTATTCGTGATCCCGGGATAAGAATTTTGCTCCTGAATCAAAGTGGGGATATTCTCCCTGTTCGCCATTTGCAACAACGGGCCGCTGGCAAAACCACCGGTACCAATCACCACATGCGGCTGGAATTTCTTAATAATGTCCCTGGCTTTCCACAAGCTTTTCACCAGCTTCACAGGAAAAAGCAGGTTTTTGGCAGTCATTCTACGCTGAATTCCGCTAATCCAAAGACCTTCAATTCTGTATCCGGCTTCAGGAACTTTTTGCATTTCCATACGATCCTGTGCGCCCACAAAAAGAATATCGGCCGTAGGATACCTAAGCATAATTTCGTTGGCAATAGAAATTGCCGGGAAAATATGGCCGCCGGTTCCTCCACCAGATATGATCACTTTTAGATTATCTCTCATATTGCCTCGCTTAAAATTTCAAGTGGATTGTCGTCATCCACCGGTTGTTGTTCCTGTTGCTGTATCTCCATCTGCCTTTTAGCACTTACGCTAAGCACCATGCCTAATGACAGGCAGGTCATCCAGATAGAAGATCCCCCGCTGCTTATGAGCGGCAGGGTTTGTCCCGTGACCGGAAAAAGCTCAACAGCCACGGCCATATTCACAAGAGCCTGAAAAATAACAGGCAGTCCTACCCCAATGGCCAGTAATTTTCCGAATACGGTATTTGCCTTTGTAGCCACAATAATGATGCGAAAGAACAACATGAGGTAAGCAAGCATCACTCCAAATGCGCCAATCAATCCCATTTCTTCAACAATAATGGCGTAAATAAAATCTGAAGAAGACTGCGGCAAAAAATTTCGCTGCACACTTTTTCCGATTCCCTTGCCCGCTACGCCACCACTCGCGATGGCGATTTTGGCTTTTTCAATCTGATAATCTGCTTCGGTAACATCATCATTAGTGAAATTCTCAACCCTGCTAATCCAGGTATCTACCCTGTTCGGGAACAATCCCGGAAAAGCTTTAGCCGTCAACATGAAGATAGCCAGGAAAACAATTCCTACCCCTATTATGGCAGCCAAATACTTAAAAGGGTAACCTCCTATAAAAACCACCAGCATCACCATAAAAAACAGGATTGCCGTAGTAGAAAAATTCGCGGGTAATATTAAGATCAATACTGTCCCCACAGGTAACCACAATGGAACGATTGACTTTTTAAAAGTGAACTTTTCGTCCTTCATCTTAGCCATGTAGCGCGCCACGTATGTGAGCAGCACCACCGAAGCCAGTGTTGATGTTTGAAATGTTTTATTGATGAACGGGATCTCTATCCAACGGCTTGCGTTTGCCCCATCGATGACCATACCCTGAGATACAGTAAAAACAAGGAGCAGAATGAGCACCGGCAAGACAAGAATGGAAAGCCCTACAAAGTAGTGATAAGGAACCTTGTGAATGAAAAACATGATCACAAAGCCAAGGAACAGGTAAATGAAATGATTCACCAGGTATGGAAAAGTGCTGCCGTCTCCATAGAGATAAGCAAGATTACTACTGGCGCTGTATACCGGCAAAAATGAGAATATAGCCAACAGTGCGGCAGACGCCCAGATAGTTTTATCACCCTTTATCCTGGAAAAAAAGTTATTCATTAAAAATGCCCTTTTTGAGTCCTCTTATAATTATAAATTTCTAACCGCTTCTTTAAATTGTCTTCCGCGATCTTCATAGTTCTGAAAAATATCGAAACTTGCACAGGCAGGGGAAAGCAAAACCGCATCGCCTTTTTCACTCAATTTATAGGCTTGCTTGACAGCCTCTTCCATGGAGCGCGTTTCCACGATCACATCGACACAATTTCCGAAAGCGTTTAGAATAGGTTCATTGTTTATCCCGAGACAGACAATTGCCTTCACCTTTTCGTTCACCAACGGCAGCAATTCAGCATAATCATTGCCTTTATCAATTCCGCCAACAATCCAGACAGTTTCAGCCTCCATGCTTTCAAGCGCATAATAGGTCGCATTCACGTTGGTCGCCTTGGAATCATTTATATACTGAACATTATTGATTTTGAGCACCTTTTCAAGCCGGTGTTCCACACCCTGAAAGCTTTCCATACTTTCACGAATAGTCGCTTTTCTAATGCGTAATAGTTGTGCAACTGTCGCTGCCGCCATCGCATTCTTGGCATTGTGTTTTCCCTCAAGGGTAAGATTTTCTGTTGGCATGGTAAATTGGGAATTGTCTATATTGAAAATAAATTGTTCGTCTTTTATAAAAGCTCCTTTCTCCAGCTCCTTTAATGCTGAAAAAGGCAATTTTTGAGCCCTGACCGAATTGGTTTTTAACCATTTTTCGATCACCGGGTCATCGGCATCGTAAATAAAATAATCCTCTTCTGTCTGATTTTTAGTGATCCTGAATTTTGAAGTGATATATTCGTCAAAAATGTGATTGTAACGATCGAGATGGTCGGGGGTAATGTTGAGCAGCACGGCAATGTGAGGGCGAAACTCCTCAATGCCGTCAAGCTGAAAACTGCTAAGCTCCAGTACATAATTATCGACTTTGGTCTCGGCTACCTGTTTTGCGAAGCTCTGGCCAACATTTCCGGCCATTCCCGCGCTCAACCCGGCCTTATTCAGGATGTGATAGGTAAATTTTGTTGTTGTCGTTTTTCCATTACTTCCGGTGATTCCAATAATGGTCGCATCGGTAAATTGTGAAGCGAATTCTATTTCAGAAATCACTTTGACCCCCAGATCTCTCAGCTTGCTTACCAGCGGTGCATCTTCCGGTATACCGGGACTCTTCATCACCAGGTTAGCTCTTAAAATTTTCTCTTCTGAATGATTTCCCTCTTCCCATTCAATCTTGTGCTGCTCCAGCAGTTGCTTGTATTTATCGCTAATCTTCCCCTTATCTGAAACAAACGTGAGGAAGCCCTCCTTTTTAGCAAGAATAGCCGTGCCCACGCCGCTTTCTCCACCACCCAGGATGACCAGCAAAGGCTTTTGATTTACGCTATTTTGTTCTTCCTTTTTCACTATTATCGAATCTTAAGGGTCACAATGGTCACAATTGCCAGAAAGATCCCGATGATCCAGAACCTCACTACAATCTTACTTTCATGGAATCCTGCCTTTTGAAAATGGTGATGTAATGGCGACATTAGAAAGACTCGCCTTCCTTCTCCAAATCTTCGGCGGGTGTACTTGAACCAGCCCACCTGCATCACTACTGAAAGATTTTCTATTAAAAACACTCCGCATAGAATAGGGATCAAAAGTTCTTTTCTGGTGGCCAGAGCCAGTACGGCAATGATGCCGCCAATGGTCAAACTTCCCGTATCACCCATAAATACCTGGGCAGGAAAAGTATTATACCAAAGAAAACCAACCAGTGCGCCCGCAAAAGCCGAAATATAGATCGTCATCTCCCCCGTCCTTGGGATGTACATCACATTGAGATAATCTGAAAAAACAATGTTACCCGATACCCACGCGAAAAGACCGAGTGTTAATACAATTATTGCCGAAGTTCCCGCCGCCAGGCCGTCGATTCCATCGGTAAGATTTGCGCCATTGGAAACCGCGGTCACAATAAAGATCACGACAGGTATAAAAATAAGCCAGGCATATTTAGCCCAATCTGGGTTGATCCAGGTGATAAGACTGGCATAATCAAATTCGTTGTTCTTAACGAACGGGATAGTGGTCTTTGTAGATTTTTCTTCTTTAGAAATATCTTCGACTTGAGGATTATCTGCCGAAGAAATTAACTCGACAGCTGAGGCCCGTGCCGGGATCTGCGGATTCTCTTTAATGGTGATGTCCGGGTGGAAATAGATAGTCGCCCCAACGATGACTCCCAGTCCCACCTGGCCTATCACCTTAAAAATACCTTTTAATCCTTCTTTATCCTTTCTAAAAGTTTTGATATAGTCATCCAGAAACCCTATCGCCCCCATCCAAATGGTAGTGACAATCAACAGGATAACGTAAATATTGTCAAGCTTCGCTAACAGCAGCACCGGGATCAAAGTGGAAATAATGATAATGATACCTCCCATGGTAGGGGTTCCCGCTTTTTCTGTCTGACCTTTCAAGCCAAGATCTCTAACGCTTTCCCCAACCTGCTTTTTTAAAAGGTAATTGATGATGCGTTTACCGTAGATAGTAGAAATACCTAAAGAAAGGATAATCGCCATCGCCGACCGAAAAGAAATATACTGGTATAACCTTTCCCCCGGGAACTGGTAAGCCTGCTCTAAATATTCAAACAAGTGGTATAACATAGTGTCCTGTTTCTCCCCTTTTGAAAAGGTTATTTTTTTAGCTCTTTTAAATATTGGGTCACGATCTTGAGGTCATCAAAATCTTTTCTCACCCCGTTAATCTCCTGGTAGGTTTCATGGCCTTTCCCGGCGATCAATATAATGTCGTTTTTCCCTGCCAATTGACAGGCCGTTTTAATAGCCTCTTTGCGGTTGGTAATAGACATGATCTTTTTGTAATTCTGCGGCTCCACACCGGCTTCCACTTCCTCGATGATCTTATCTGGATCTTCTGTGCGGGGATTATCGCTGGTAAAAACCACTTTAGTGCTTAAAGCCGAGGCAATGTGCCCCATTTTTGGCCTTTTTGAGCGGTCACGATCGCCGCCGCAGCCCACCACCGTGATTAATTCCTCATTCTTAGTCCTGATACTGTTGATGGTTTCCAAAACATTTTGAAGTGCATCAGGAGTATGCGCGTAATCAACAATAGCAGTGATTTTTTCTTCGGAAATGATATACTGAAACCTTCCGCTCACGGCTTCGAGTTCACTGATGTACTTGAGACTTTCGATGGTCTTTAGTCCAAGTAATTCCGAAGCGGCATAGATGGCCAGAATATTATAGGCATTGAAATTCCCTATCAGTTTGGTCCACAGGTCGTGCCCGTTCACCTTCAGCAGCAAGCCACCAAAGTCATTTTCGAGAATCTGGGCCTTATAATCTGCAACAGATTTAAGGGCGTAAGTATATTTTTTGGCCCTGGTGTTCTGAAGCATCACCTTGCCATTTTTATCATCGGCATTGACAATCGCAAAGGCAGCAGCAGGAAGCTGGTCAAAAAAGGCCTTTTTGACATCTCTGTATTGGGCAAAAGTATTATGATAGTCGAGGTGCTCATGCGAAAGATTGGTGAAAATTCCGCCTTCAAATTTTAAAGCTGTAGTACGGTGCTGGGCGATCCCGTGGGAGCTCACTTCCATGAAGCAAAATTCCACCCCGGCATCGTTCATCATTTTCAGGTATTTATTGATCGTCAAAGAATCGGGCGTGGTGTGAGTGGCAGGAAATTTTTCCTCCCCAACCAATACCTGTACAGTAGATAGAAGTCCACACTTAAAGCCGGCCTTTGTAAACAGCTGGTAAAGCAGTGAAGCAATTGTGGTTTTTCCATTAGTACCGGTAACCCCAATAAGCTTCAGGTTTTCTGATGGGTTTTCGTAGTAGTTGGCGGCCATGAAAGCAAGCGCCTCCTTGGAGTTCTTTACCTGTACATAGGTAACGCCATTGACTTTATGCTCAGGCATTTTTTCACAAATGACAGCAAGCGCGCCTTTGTCAACCGCCATTTTAATAAAATTATGCCCGTCTGAAAGAGTTCCACTAATGGCGACAAAAACATCGTTTAGAGCCACTTTTCGCGAATCAAAATGAATGTCTTTTATAGCAACATCTGTCTTGCCTACGACTGCTTCAAGGGAAACCCTGTATAATATGTCTTTTAAAATGATCAACCCAGTTTCAATTTTATAATCTCATTTGCTTCTATCTTTCTGCCCGCAGGAATCGACTGCTGTCTCACTTCTCCATTTCCGGAGAATTCTACTTTTAAACCAAGATTCTCAAGTACAGAAACGGCATCCATTGCCGGCATTCCCTTTAAGTCGGGCATTACCGAATCCTGTTTTCTGGCAACGGCAAAATATTTCTCGTAATTTTTCTCTGTTTCAGCATCTACAGGTTCCAGACCTTCAAATTCATCAACTTCAGGAGTATCTGTAAAGATTTTTTGCGCAATTCTTTTAAATACAGGCCCGCTTACATCGGCACCGTAGTACCCCACGCGGTTATTAGGCTTATGGATCACGACGATACAGGAATACTTCGGCTTTTCCACAGGAAAGAAACCTACGAAAGAGGAGATATAGCGCCGGTTTGACGCCCAGTCTTTCATCCAGTATTCGGTTTGTGCGGTTCCAGTTTTTCCGGCCATTGAAAAGTGAGGTTCGTAAAGACTTACGCCCGTACCTCTTTCCACCACATGCTTCATCATGTCTTTCACTTTGGCTACGGTTTCAGGGCTGCAGATCTGCGGATCTATCACCTTTTTGTCAAACCTTTCGATGGTTTTATCCCATTCCTTCACTTCTTTAATAAAACGCGGCTTCACCATTTCACCGTTGTTGGCAATCGCATTGTAAAAAGTAAGGGTTTGCAGTGGGGTTAGTTGAATACTTCCGTAGCCATAAGCCATCCATGGCAAAGAAAGCCCGGACCATTTCTTATCTCCCGGAGCCGGAATATATGGTTCTCCCTCTCCTTTTATAGCAAGGCCAAGAGGCTCATTAAGGTGCATCCTGTTAAGGCCGTCTACAAATTTTTGCGGCTGATCTTTATAGTTCTCGTAGATCAATTTTACCAGTCCCACATTGGAAGAAACCTCGAAAGCCCTGGCTGCCGAAATCTTTCCGTAGCCGCCGTGATGTGAATCACGCACCCTTCTTCCGTAGATCTTTATCACACCCTTTTCTGTATCTACAACAGTATTGGTATCGATCACCTTATCTTCCAGGGCCACTACCATAGCCATTAGCTTGAAAGTGGAACCCGGTTCGTGTGTTTCGCCAACGGCGTAATTCAGTTTCTCATAATAATTCCCGGCAGAAGTTCTTCCCAGGTTAGAAATGGCTTTTATCTCGCCGGTAGCGGTTTCCATTACCACCACAGAACCATGATCGGCTTCATATTTTTCCAGTTGCTTTAGAAGGGCATGATGCGCGATATCCTGGATCTTAACATCTATTGTAGAAATGAGATCATAGCCGTCTTTTGGCTCTACCTCGTTGTTGTCGCTAATAGGCTTCCATTGACCTTTAGAAATCTTTTGCTTAAGCCGATGCCCGTCTTTACCGCGCAAATAGGGTCCAAAGGCGCCTTCCAGGCCTACTCTGGTAAAGTAGCCGTTCTGATCCTGCCGCTCATAACCTACGGTGCGCTCGGCCATTTTCCCAAGTGGATGTTCCCTTACGGTGCGCTGCTCCACGATGATTCCGCCACGGTTACTTCCAAGGCTAAACATGGGAAAATTTTTAACTTTTATATACTGTGAATAGCCAAGGTTTCTGGCGATGAGCAGGTAACGATGCCGATTGACACGCGCAGAACGCAACTTTTGCGCCCATGCTGTACTTGACTTCCCGAACATCTTTGAAAGCTCATTGGAAAGCGGGATAATATTTTCCTCGAAATTTTTATCTGAAACGGTTACCGCATCAAATCGAATGTCATACTCAGGCACCGAGGTAGCCAGCAAATTACCGTTAGCATCATAGAGATTTCCACGGTTAGAAGGAATAATAAAGTTGCGGTACGTGCGTTCTTCGGCGAGCGCCTTGTATTTTTCACCGTCAACAAACTGAATATTGATCAACTTCACCCCTACTGCGATCGCAAGGATGAAAATGAATGCAGCCACGCCATAGATGCGGTACAATATGTGCTTTTCGGTGGTAGCCATTCAGCTGTTATTCTTTTTCTTTAATAATTATTTTCGTTGGGGGCACCTCAGAAGGCTTGATACCTCTTTGAGCCATTTTTCGACTAATGGTTGACTCCATCTTTAGCCGCATCAGGCTGGATCTTCTGTCTACAAACTCGCTTCGCAGCTCCCTCACCTCGTCATTGAGCTTTACGATTTCATGCACTTTTCGCTCTGCACTATGAGAGCTGCCAATCATGATAATGGCGAGTAGCGTACAAAAAAGGATAAACCTCCAGTTATTGAAGGCATCGTCGCTCACGAGGAACTTTCCTTTTAATATGTCGTATAGACTTTCCTTCATCTTACGCTACTACTCCTGTATTTTTTCGGCAATTCGAAGTTTTGCACTTCTTGCCCTGTTGTTCCCCTTAATTTCTTCGAAAGAGGGCACAATTAATTTTCCCATCTTTTTAAAAGGAACCGAAATATTTCCGTAGAAATCCTTTTCAGGTTCTCCTTCAAATAAGCCGCTCCTAATAAATCTTTTCACCAGCCTGTCCTCCAGGGAG
>JBAVJE010000120.1:0-3057 GCA_049687615.1 Salinimicrobium sp.
CCCCGAGAGCCATCGGGGCAGGCTCTGGGCTCCCCTCGACTCCGTTAACGCTTCGCTCGGGACAGGCTTCTCGCTCAAGTGGAAAACAAAAAACCCCGCCGGTTGGCGAGGTTATCCGTGGTCCCACCTGGGCTCGAACCAGGGACCACCTGATTATGAGTCAGGTGCTCTAACCAACTGAGCTATAGGACCAGTCTCAAACGCATTTGAGAGCGGGCAAATTTAGATAACTTCTCTTTACTTAACAAGCATTTCTTTTGAATTTTACTCCGCTATTTTTAAAAAATCTCTGAAATAGCTAAGGCTGACCTTAAAAGACTTTATCTGTTCTTTTTTGCATCGCCCAAAAAAGCGTCGTGTCTACGAAAAGTCACTAATTAAGATAAAATTTACTTCTTAATCTCCTGGCACAACTCTACCAGCACGCCGTTCGAAGATTTGGGATGAAGGAAAGCTACCAGTTTATTGTCGGCCCCTTTTTTAGGCTCTTCGTTGAGCAACTGAAAGCCCTCTTTTTGCAAACGAGCCATTGCAGCACGAATATCTTCCACGTTAAAAGCCACGTGGTGAATACCTTCCCCTTTCTTCTCCAGAAATTTGGCGATAGGGCTGTTCTCATTTGTCGCGCCCAACAGCTCTATTTTGTTCTCCCCAACTTTAAAAAAAGCGGTTTCCACTCCCTCACTTTCCACGGTTTCGGTTTTATAACATTCGGTATTCAACAGGGCTTCATAAGTTTTTTGAGCCTGCTTCAGGTCTTTTACGGCAATGCCGAGATGTTCTATTTTGTTCATGGTGATTAGTGAATGATAATTAGTTATTGGTGAATGGTTAATTCAGCTTTTAAAAGCCTTTGGCTGTTAGCTATTAGCCTTTAGCTTTTGGTTAGTTGCACGAATTTAAGAATAATCATTTTTAAAAATGCTATTTTTGCAGTATGGAAGAAACAAACAGACAGAAAAAAATAGGAGGAGTGATTCAGCGTGATTTGGCTGACATACTCCAGTCCCACTTGCGGGACGCGGGGAAGACGGGAATCCTGATCTCGGTTTCTAAAGTAACAGTAACGACAGATCTTTCTCAGGCAAAGGCTTACCTCAGCATTTTTCCAACGAAAACCGCCGAGGACCTGCTTAAAGAACTCAACATCATCAAACCAAGGATCAAACACGAACTGGCACAGCGCACAAAACATCAGCTACGCAGGATGCCTAACCTCGAGTTCTTTATTGATGATTCCCTGGATTATATAGAAAACATCGATAAGTCGATTAAGGGAGAAGAAAACCCCATCAATCAACCGGACCTGCTTTCCAGAAGGAAAAAATCTTAAGGTCCGTTGATTTTCCCCTTTTACATAGCCCGGCGGTACTTGTTTTCTAAGAGCAGCAGTAACGCTATCAACATCATCACGATCATCGCCGCTTTAGGGGTCTTTGCCGGCGCTTTCTCACTTTTTATAGTGCTTTCCGGCTTTACCGGCTTGCGCGACTTCAGCTTATCTTTCTCCAACGAATACGACCCCGATCTTAAGGTGCTTCCCGAAAAGGGCAAAGTTATCAAGCTTTCTTCCGAAGAGAGGCAGAAACTCCAAGGGATAGAAGGCCTGGAGGAATTCTCGGCAGTTATCGAGGAAAGGGTTTTTCTGGATTTTAAGGACAAAAACAAAACCGCTTACATCAAAGGGGTGGACGAGAATTTCCTGAAGGTAAACAAAATGGACAGTGCGGTGGTCTTCGGTGTTTGGTTTGCCCCGAAAGAGGCGCAGGTGGTCATTGGTAATAACATTTCCAGGGAACTTTCTCTTGGCGTATTTGATTATTCTGAATTGCTGGATATCCTGGTGCCCCGACCGGGAACCGGACAGATAATGGATCCTACCGATGCTTTTAATTCGGAAGAGGCCATAGTTTCGGGCATCTACAGCATCAATGAAGAACTGGATGACAGGTATGTATTCGCTCCTATAGCATACGCGCGCTATCTGCTGGAGATGGATCCCGAAGAAATTTCGGCTTTGGAACTAAGACTTTCCGAAGGAGCAGATGCGGCAGAGGTTTCAGAAGAGGTAAAAACCGCCATTATGCAGCCGATACAGATAAAGAATCGGGAGCAACTTAACGATGCGCTCTATAAAATGCTGAACACCGAAAACCTTGCGGTCTATCTTATCTTTACGCTGGTACTTATAATCGCGATTTTTAATGTGGTGGGGTCGATCATCATGGTAATCCTGGACAAGAGGGAAAACATTAAAACATTACACAGCCTGGGAGCTACCCCCATACAAATAAGGAATATTTTTTTCGCACAGGGGGTTTTTATGAGCCTGTTAGGCGGTGCAATAGGGTTAATATTCGGAATTTTAGTGGTTTACCTGCAGCTAAAATATAGCATGGTAATGATCACCCCTACTCTGCCCTATCCCGTTACCATTAGCTGGAAAAACATTTTTCTGGTTATGGCTACCATAGCAGCCCTGGGAATATTAGCTTCATATATCGCCGCCAGCCGAAGCAAAAAAGCTTTGGAAGCATAATTCCCCCGGTACTTCTTCTAATCTTTAGAATCTTTTCGCTAAGGCTAATCCAATGCTTAGATACTGCAAGTCCATATTGGTCTCAACAGGGCCCAGATTTGCCGTAGCCGAAAGTGATCTATAGGTTATCTGAGGCCGCAGATCAAAGCCTCCTCCCAAATCGAGTATTAAACCACCCTGTACCTCCCATCCAAGTTCATGTCCTGAGTCCCATGAAAGGTCACCCGCGTCATCTTCGCCTTCCAGGTGTTTATAGGTACCTCCGGCTCCAACAAAATAAGATAAGTTGTTGCTGATTGGATTTGTGAATCTGAGACCAAAGGAATAACCGGTTTCGTCTACTTCCCAGTCTCCCAGTTCGGCTGTGTCATCTATTCTAAAGTTGTTCCATCCCCAGCCGGCATATACACCAAGCTGTGGCATAAAATTGTAAGAAAGCATAGCGTCAAACCCATAGCCCGTTTGAAAGTCGAAAAGTTCGGGTTGTTGAGTTGGAAAGCTCAACTGAGGACGAAGCT
>JBAVJE010000121.1:0-2104 GCA_049687615.1 Salinimicrobium sp.
AGCCTACACCCAAACCAATACCTACAAACTATCCTTCAAAAACGCCACGCATCACGAGGCAGTGGTAAAAGCCACTTTTCCGGAAATTGAGAAAGATACCCTGGAGCTTCGCATGAGTCGCAGCTCGCCCGGCAGGTATGCCCTGCACGAATTTGCAAAAAATGTCTACGGCCTCAAGGCTACCAACAGCAAGGGAGATTTGCTTAAGATAAGCCGACCCGATCCATACTCCTGGAACATCACCGGCCATGATGGCATTGTGAATGTTGAATATATTCTCTTCGGAAATCGCGCCGACGGCACCTACACGCAAATCGACGAAACCCACGCGCACATGAACATCCCGGCGACCTTTATGTATGCCGATGACCTGAAGCAGCGCCCAATCGAGGTGACTTTTAACACCGAAGGCCATCCCGACTGGAAAGTGGCGACCCAGCTGAAACAGCTCGATAAAAACACCTTTTTCGCACCCGATTTCTACTACTTCATGGACAGCCCGGTGGAGATCAGCGATTATGACCTCAGGGAGTTTGAGCTGGATGGACAAACCATCAGGTTTGCGCTGCACCACCCGGGCACTGACGCCGAACTGGACGAATATTTTGAAAAGGTCAAAAAGATCGTGGCACAGGAAATGGCGGTTTACGGGGAGCTTCCCAATTATGATTTTGGAGAGTATACTTTCCTGGCCGATTATATGCCTAACGTCTCCGGCGACGGGATGGAACATCGCAACAGCACAGTGCTTACAGACATAGCGAGCCTTGGCGAAGGCGGTATGAATGAAAATATCGGAACTGTGGCTCATGAATATTTTCACTCCTGGAATGTAGAAAGAATCAGGCCAGAAACCCTTGAACCCTTCGATTTTTCAAAAGCAAATATGAGTGGCGCCCTTTGGTTTGCCGAAGGTTTTACGAGCTATTACACCAATCTCATCCTCACACGTGCCGGCATCATCACCCCACGGGATTACGTAGAGAGCCTTAACGGCACCTTTAACTATGTTTGGAACTCTCCTGCCCTAAAGTACTTCAATCCTATTGAAATGAGCTATCAGGCGCCTTTTGTAGATGCCGCCACATCTGTTGATCCTGTCAACCGTGAGAACATGTTCATTTCCTATTATTCCTACGGAAGCATGCTCGGGCTGGCACTTGACCTGAAACTCCGGGAAAACAGACTCAACCTGGATGATTTCATGAAACTCATGTGGCAGAAATACGGAAAAACTGAAAAGTCATACGAAATTGAGGATCTGGAGGAAACTTTGGCCGAATATGCCGGAAAAGATTTCTCCGAAGAATTCTTCAGCAATTACATATACTCCTCAAAAATGCCAAATTATGAAGCTCTCTTGGCTAACGTAGGCCTCCAGCTGGAAAGGGCATCCAAAAATGCCTTTTTTGGAGCCTCTCTAAAAAACACTTCCGAAGGAGTAGAAATTAGTAGCAACCTCGCCAAAAATACTCCGGCCTATAAAGCAGGATTTGACCAGGGTGACCTGCTCCTTTCTGTCGACAGAACCGCAATTAAAGATAAAGCACAATTCGAGGAATTGCTGGAGACTAAAAAGCCGGGAGAAACCATGCATGTAAAGATCAAAAGATTTGGTAAGTCACTAGCCAAAAAGGTAACCTTAAAGAAAGACCCTACTTACAGCATTAGCATTGATCCCGATGCTAAACCAAAGGCGGTAAAAGCAAGGGAAACATGGTTGTCAAAAAGGTGATTTTTGAAGCTCATTCCGTAAGCTTGGGCTAAAGCCCTTTTCTGGATTATTTTCCATTCCGGAGGCTGAAGCCTCCGGTAACTGATATCTTTTTTTAATAGAAAAAGACTCATTGGTCCTGATCCCTGGCTTTTGCCCAAAACCCTTAAAACAAAAAACCTGTTGCTCTCACAACAGGTTTTTTATTTAGGATATCGCTAAGGCTAGTCGGCCAGTACGATTACTTTATTATCTTTCATTTCAACAACTCCACCTTCAATAGGAAGTACAAGGATTTTACTGTCACTTGCATCTTTTGTAAAAAGCCTGGAGATCTCTTCAAAATTGACATTCCCGGAGTGGGTGAAAACCTTAACCTCGCCCTTGTTT
>JBAVJE010000122.1:0-2053 GCA_049687615.1 Salinimicrobium sp.
AATAATCAGTAACTCAGAAATTTTTTATCAAGGTGATGAAGGAAAACATCTTGTAGAAAAATTTATTCGACTGGACTAAATTCCTATTTCAAATCAAAAATTTTTAATAAATATGAAGACCAACTACTACAAAATAATATTGGTATTTATGTTTGTGATAGTTTGCCCTCATGAATTTATAAATGCACAGTCAAATGAATCCGAAGCCATACTTTACAACATTGGTATAGCATCCATATTTAGTGGCATAGGTGCTGTAATTAACAAAAAGCAGGATGAGGATTTCAATAAAGTTTTTCTTAAAGGTTTGGCACAAGGTGCTGTTGGTGGGGCAGTGGTCTACAAAAGTAAAACGTTATTGAGGAATATTTCAGATGAGAAAGATTTAGGTTACAGCTGGCCTGCGAAACTTGTTAATTCATTGGGGATTTCCATAATTGAAAATGCCTCTTTAAATAGAAATTTTTGGGAACAGGTCAATGTGCACATAGGTTTTAACCGGATTGAAATTCATACTACAGAAAAAATTAAGATTAGATATAAACTGATGCCGGCGGCTTTTCTTCTTACAGTTGAAGCAGCTATAGACAACAAGTTTGAAATAGAAAAAAGTTTAAAAGCCGGAGAATTTATTTTTTCTTCCAATAATTTCCAGACAAATCAAGATGTTCTGCGTATGGGTGAAGCTGGCGGCCCTGCAATTGTACTAAATGATTCTTATAAGGATAGTTTTCAAGTTTTTTCTCATGAATTAGTACATGTATATCAGTACAATAACTTTATTTTTTTCAATTCCTATTTAAAGAAGCCACTTGAGAGGCAGAGCACAAATTCCAACTTTTTGCAAAAGCTCCAAAATATTGTTTACTGGGATTTTCACGCTCCTATTTATCTTGGATTATATAATATAGAAAAGAAGAGGTCACAAACAAATTTTGATAACTGGTTTGAAAAGGAGGCGGAGTACTATAGTAATTAAAAATTAATAAGGTGTATTATCGCATTGTTTTACCGGCTCAAAAGCATTTGTAAGCCTGCGGTATTGCGAAATGATCTTTTCGGAATCATAAACGTAGACCGGGCTGCCAAATTCTGCAGTTATTTTTAGGAGATCCTGATTGTTCATGTTTTAAAAAAATTAAAGCTGCAAAATTAAGTGAGATTTCGGGTACTGCCTGAGGACAATTCTAAAAATAACCAATTTTAACCAATTGTTATTTTTAGAAGGTTACCTGTTAAAAATGGCATTTTTGGGACCTGTTAAAAATGAGTGCTGCGTAACACAAAAAGAAAAGTGGACAAGCCGGGTCATAAATATATTTTGTATTTTTCGTATTGTAAATCAATGCGTTATGGCTTACAGGTTGGCTTTGTTTCCTTTACAGGTTGTGGTGTTTCCGGGAGAGCGTTTACCCCTTCATATTTTTGAGGAGCGGTATAAGCAGTTGATCAACGACTGTGAGCAGGAAGGCAGCAGCTTTGGGATTCCCGTTTATTTTAATAACAGGCTGGACTATGGAACCGAAGTGAAGCTTGAGAAAGTGGTACAGAGCTACACTTCGGGAGCCAAGGATGTTGTTTGCAGAGGGCTTAGGGTTTTTAAAATCACTTATTTTGAATATGAGGCCCCCGGGAAATTATATGCCGGCGGGAATGTCGAATTCCTGAAGGATACAGATGATGCAGATAAAAAGCAAAAAAAACAATTAATAGATCTCATTTCAGAGTTGTACCTGCACCTGGAAGTTCCGCCACCAAAGATCGACCTAAAAACCTTCAGCAGCTATACGCTTGCGCATAAAATGGGGCTCTCGCTCCAACAGGAATACGCTCTTCTTAAGCTTACTTCAGAAAAACAGCGGCAGGAATATCTTATCAACCATCTTAGCATTAGCATTCCAATTGTGCAGGAAATGAACCGGGCGAAACACAACATTGAACTTAATGGTCGTTTTCGCAATTTTGACCCTCTTGATTTTCGGGAATTCCGATTAAAAACCAGATAATTTTACTATCCTGCCCTTTAGATTGCATAAAATAAAAAAGATTGGCA
>JBAVJE010000123.1:0-5068 GCA_049687615.1 Salinimicrobium sp.
GCATTAACCAGAGAAGAACAACTTGATGAGATAGGGAAGGAGTCAAAAGAAAAAACTGTGGTTATCTTTAAGCACTCTACCAGATGTGGGGTTAGCCGAATGGTTTTGCGGACCTTTGAAAATAGCTTTAAAAAAGAGCAGGGAGAAGACCATAAGATGTATTTTCTTGACCTGGTTGCCAATCGAAACATTAGCAATGAGATTGCCAAACGTTTTAATGTGGCCCATGAAAGTCCGCAGGTGATTGTTCTTAAAAACGGAAAGGTTGTACATCATGCTTCGCATCATGCTATAGATGCAGAAACAGTAGAAAGTTATATTGGCGCCTGAAAAAATGGTTTTTAGAAGCTGTTTTGTTAATTGGTCAAAATGCTGTTAAATGCCTGAAATTCATATTGTTAATTATTATTATCGGGTATCTTTAGTTTAGAAAATAACTAAAAAACCTGAATTATGGAAAAGCAAAATGAAAACAGGAAAGAAGAAGAAAGACGCCATGAGGAGTCTCATAAGAAACCTGCTCAACAAGCAGCAGGCGATCGCGATAAGCAAAGAAAAGAAGACGCAGAAAGAGAAAGTGAGCTTAAGAAAAACAAGCGGGGGCACACTAAAGAAGACCATTAATTGAAATCTAATGATGAAAAAAGAGCCACAATTTTTGTGGCTCTTTTTATATAGGATCCAAAAAGGGGAAAAAATTTACTTCTTCTTTGGTTCGAATACGGGAAGCAGTTTAGTACTTACTTCTCCAAACCCAATACGGTAATTATCTTTTTGACAGTAACCCCGCATAATCACGGTGTCATTATCTTCGATAAAAGTGCGGGTAGAACCGTCGTTTAATTTGACAGGTTTTTCGCCTTTCCAGGAAAGCTCCAGCATAGATCCGTAAGAATCGGGTGTTGGCCCCGAAATGGTTCCAGATCCCATCATGTCTCCCGAATTTACCGGGCAGCCGTTAACCGTATGGTGAGCCAACTGTTGGCTCATGTTCCAGTACATGTATTTAAAATTGGACTTAACGATTTTGTTTTCTTCGCCGCCTTCAGGTTTAAGAAAAACTTCCAGGTTGATATCAAAGCTTTTCCTGCCTTTAAATTGCAGGTAAGGCAATAATTTCTTTTCAGGTTTTGGGCTTTCAGTCCTGAATGGTTCAAGAGCATCAAGCGTAACGATCCATGGCGAAATTGACGAGGCGAAGTTCTTAGCAAGGAATGGCCCTAGCGGCACATATTCCCAGGTTTGAATATCGCGGGCACTCCAGTCATTAAACAGGACCAGTCCAAAAATGTAATCCTCGGCCTCTTCAATGGGAATAGGCTCTCCTAGATGATTGGCATCTGTAGTGATAAAAGCCATTTCCAGCTCAAAATCTACTCTTTTTGAAGGTCCGAACACGGGCTCGTCGGCATCTTTAGGTTTTGTTTGGCCTTTAGGACGGTGTACGGGAATATCACTTGGAATTATAGAAGAACTCCTTCCGTGGTAGCCCACAGGGATGTGTAGCCAGTTTGGAAGCAAGGCATTTTCCGGATCACGAAACATTGTTCCTACATTGGTCGCATGCTCCTTACTTGAATAGAAATCGGTATAGTCACCAACCTGAACAGGCAATTGCATTTCAATCTCATCAAGACTGAAAAGGATCACTTTACGGTGTTCTTCGTTATCGCGAAGCTGTGAGTTGTTTGCCTCAAAAACGTCAGAAATCCTGGATCTAACAAGTCTCCAGGTCTTTTTTCCGTCAGAAATAAAGTCGTTTAAAGTATCTTGTAAAAAAATGTCGTCTGTGAGGGGAATGCCTTCGAAATATCCCAATTGATGAAGTGCACCAAGATCGATCGCGGTATCCCCGATACGGGTCCCGATCGTGATCACATCATCCCTGGTCAAAAATACACCGAAAGGAATATTCTGAATAGGAAAATCAGAATTCTCGGGTACTTCCAGCCAGGTTTTTCTTTTGGGATCGTTAGCTGTAATAGACATAATTATGTTGTTATTTTGTTAAAATCAATTAAAACCAAATATATTATTTTCCATGAAAGAACCATATGTATTTGCTACTTTTGAGGAATATTTAACGCAAAAAAATCTTATGCAAAGAGATATAGAATTATTTGATTTGATCGAGGCTGAAAAGGAGAGACAGCTAAATGGATTAGAATTAATTGCAAGTGAGAATTTTGTGAGTGAACAGGTACTTGAAGCTGCAGGTTCTGTGCTTACCAATAAATATGCTGAAGGTTTTCCCGGGAAGAGGTACTATGGTGGTTGTGAAGTGGTAGACGAAGTGGAAAATCTTGCCATTGAACGCCTGAAGGAACTTTTTAATGCCGAATATGCCAACGTGCAGCCACATTCAGGTTCCCAGGCAAATACAGCGGTTTTTAGCGCCTGCATGAACCCCGGTGATAAATTTCTTGGTTTTGACCTTTCTCATGGTGGTCACCTGACTCATGGTTCTCCGGTAAATTTCTCCGGAAAGCTCTACACACCGGTATTTTACGGTGTAGACAAGGAAACCGGTCTTATTGACTATGACGAGGTTCAAAAAATAGCCGAAAAAGAAAAACCAAAAATGATTATTGCGGGTGCTTCGGCTTATTCCCGTGAGATCGACTATAAAAGGTTTCGTGAAATAGCCGACAGCGTTGGGGCTGTTCTCTTTGCCGATATTGCTCACCCAGCAGGACTTATTGCAAAAGGCCTTTTGAGCGACCCGCTTCCACACTGTCACATCGTGTCTTCTACCACTCACAAAACCCTGCGCGGACCTCGCGGCGGAATTATCATGATGGGAAAAGATTTCGAAAACCCGTTTGGAGAAACCCTGAAGAACGGAAACCTGAAGAAAATGTCTACTATTCTTAACAGCGCTGTATTCCCGGGTAACCAGGGAGGACCGCTGGAGCACATTATCGCTGCCAAGGCAGTTGCTTTTGGTGAAGCCCTTACAGATGAGTTTCTTCATTACATGGTGCAGGTGAAGAAAAATGCCAAAGCAATGGCCCAAGCTTTTATGAAGAAAGACTATAAGGTCATCTCTGGAGGAACCGATAACCACATGATGTTGATCGACCTTCGCAATAAGAACATTTCGGGAAAAGAAGCAGAAGAAGCCCTTACTAAGGCCGAAATTACCGTGAACAAGAACATGGTGCCTTTTGACGACAAATCTCCTTTTGTTACTTCGGGAATTCGCGTGGGAACTCCGGCTGTAACAACAAGAGGCTTAAAAGAAGAGGATATGGGCAAGATCGTTGATCTTATCGACCGCGTCATTAGCAACTTTGAAGATGATAATGAACTAGAAACCGTTGCAGCAGAAGTCAATCAAATGATGCATGGAAAACCTCTTTTTCAGTAGTAGGCTGAAGAAGATCTTCATAATAAGGGGCTTCAAAAATGTCATTTTTGAAGCCCCTTTAATTTGTCTTCTATTTTCTTATTGTTTTTTGTGAAATACCGTGCGAAGGTCTTCAGTGATTTTGGTAGGTCGCTTCGTTTCGGCATCCAATAAACACCACATTGACTTCGCCGCTACCAGAACCTCACCGGTCCCGGCATTTTTGATGTTCACATATCTTACTGAAGTTACAAAGGTGGTTTCTCCAACATAGGTCTCAATAAGTATATCGTCTCCCAGAAAAGCCTGTTTCTTGTAGTCGATCTCATGCCTTATCACCACCCAGATAAAGTCCTTTTTAAGTTGTTCGGTTGCCCTTACTTCCCAATGTTCTTTGGCGATGTCTTGTATCCACTGCACATATCGCACATTGTTGACATGGTTGAGATCATCCAGGTCATCTTTAATGACCGTTCTTTCATGTGTATATACTTCTGCCGGTATTGCCATTAATCAGCAATGATTTTTACTTCAAAAAGTGTGTCCCAGTCTTTACCGGTTACATACAGCCTTTGGTTTTTGGCATCATAGGCAATTCCGTTTAACACATCATTCAAAGGGTCTAAACTTGAGGCATTCCCTATCTTATCTATTAGTCCATCAAAATTGATGAGGCCTTCTATGGCACCGTTTTTTGGATTAATAATCGCTACTCCGTTTTTCTGATAGGTGTTCGCGTAGATCTTTCCTTCTACCCATTCAAGTTCATTAAGCTGAGTAGCGACAGTTCTATGAGTAACGGTTTGGATATAATCTTCTTCGGCTAAAGTTTCTGGGTTAAGGAACCAGATCTTTTCGCTACCATCGCTTTTGTACATTTTGTCACCGTCGTTAGTAAGACCCCAGCCTTCTTTACTTTTATTATAGGCAAACTCATCCAGTTTTTCAAAAGAGTCTACGTCATAGATAAACCCAATTTCTTTTTTCCAGGTGAGCAGGTATATCTTGTCGTTTAAAATGGTGATACCCTCTCCAAAATAGTCTGAAGGAATTTCAATTTGTTTATATGCTTCTCCGGTTTCAAGGTTTACTTTTCTCAGGGTAGACCGGCCGTATTGCCCTGTGCTTTCAAAGAGCGTATCCCGATAAAATTCAAGCCCCTGTGTGTAAGCATCGGTTCTATGCGGATAAGTTTTGACAATCTCGTAAGAGTAAGTTACCGGCGGGGTATTATTAAAAAGGGTCACGGGTCGTGAAACTTCGGTTATTTTTCCCTGAGAAGTTATTTTTGCTGTAAGATCCCACTTTCCGAGCTTTTCATTCTGAAAGGTGTAGTTGAGGTCACCGCTTTGTGATTCGGCAAGCTTCATGTCTCCTAAAAAGAAAACTACCGATGTGATATTGCTTCCTTCTGAGGAATTCACATGAGCCTGAATACTCTCTCCCAGCTGAAATTCGCTCTTGCCCGAGGTCATTTCTAATGAAAAATCGGGAGATTCTTCGGCGGGATCATTTCCACAGGAAACAAGAAAAACTCCTAAAATAAACAGGGCCAGTCGATTAAATAATTTCATTTTTACGTAGCGTTTTAAACATGCTAAATTAACTAATTCAATTTGAAAAATACTTGCGAAAAGCATGAAAGGTTGTATATTTGCCCCGGCAAGTCCCACACAACCAGCTCCTGCTGAATCCCCCAGGGCGGGAACGCAGCAAGGG
>JBAVJE010000124.1:0-3133 GCA_049687615.1 Salinimicrobium sp.
CCGACCCGGACTGTTTTAGAGCCACCGGCGAGACTTCCTCCTTCGATAGAACTGCTTGTGAATTCTTTTATGACCATGCTTTCATTTCCGTTTGAAAGCACATAGTCTTCCTGAGGTAAAGAAATGGAAAACGCAAAGCCGGGTTCTCCCGTAACTTCGAAAGCGGCAGCTGAAACCATTGAGCCATTTGCCAACGCGACACCACCCGAAGTTATCCTGGTGTTTTCAGGTGTCAAAGTTATAGTTCCCCCCGATTTCGCATCTATACCGGCAAAATTCATATTAGAAGTAGTGGTTATACCAATGGGCTTAATAATGGTTGCCGAGGCGGTAAAACTTGCAGTCGCACTCGTTTGGCAAAAACAAGTTCCACCAAGAGAAATAAAAATTAAGCTTAAAATGATAGGTAGGGTTTTCAATTTCTCTTATTTCTTATTCTGAAGTAATAAAATTAGGATTTTTTTTCGATTAAATACCAAAATTACCGATGAAATACACAGTTTATTTTCTGCAATATTATAAAACACTGAGGTCCAGGGATCATGTAATTTTAAGAGTTTTCCCTCTTTTTTTTGTGAAACATTCAAACCAGGGGGAAGGTACCTGCATAGTCCGGAAAAAAACTTAAATTTCATTCTCAAAACATCCAATTATGAAGAAAATTTATTCCACCAACTACAATTTAGCTTCCATTGATCTTGCACTTTTGGTTTTGCGCGTTGGAATTTCTCTCTTGATGCTTACCCATGGAATTCCAAAGCTCTTCACTCTTTTTGGAGGAGGAGACATTCAATTTTTCGATCCTTACGGCCTGGGCGGGGAGGCTAGCCTTACCCTTGCGGTAATTGCAGAATTTCTTTGCTCGGTTCTATTGATCCTTGGCCTTGGTACGAGACTCGCTGTAATTCCGCTAATGCTTACCATGCTTACTGCTACGTTCGTGATTCACATCGACGACAATTTCGCACGACAAGAACTGCCGTTGTTGTATTTACTCGTTTATACCGTGCTGTTGATTACTGGTGCCGGAAAATATGCCCTTGACTTCTACTGGATAAAACGAAAAGACCGGGCATAAAAAAGAGGCTGCCTTTTAAGACAGCCTCCTTTTACTTTAATCTAAATGATTTTTATTGATCATCTGCCTCTAAAAGAGCCAGGAACTTGTCTAGATTTGGAATAATAACAATTCTTGTTCTTCGGTTTCTTGCCCTGTTCTCATCAGAGTCGTTTGGAACAAGAGGTTTATAGCTGCTGCGTCCTGCGGCAATTAATTTTGCTGGATCCACATCAAACCTATCTTGTAGCAAGCGTACAATTGCGCTGGCTCTTCTTACACTAAGATCCCAGTTATCAACCAGATAAGAATTTTCAACCATGGTACGATTATCTGTGTGACCTTCGATCATCACCTCCATACTTGGCTCAGAATTGATCACATCGGCCAGCTTTTCGAGAAGTGGATATGCCTCTCTACTTACCCTGTGGCTTCCGCTTCTAAACAAAAGTTTGTCTGAAATATTGATCATTACAACGGTTTTATCTACGCTAATGTCAACATCATCTGAAGTTCCGCTGCTAATTGAATTTTCCAGGTTGTAGGAAACAGCCAGGTTAATGGAATCTTCTAGGGTCTTGGCATCCTGAAGTTTCGCAGGATCAACCTTACGCAGGGTATTTCGCATTTTTTTCTTGTCGTCATTTGACAAGGCTGTAAGTTTATTCAACTCCAGCTTTTGATCACTCTCATCCTTAAGAGTATTGATCTTTGCATTGTAATCGGCCACTCTTTCTTCTATGGCATTTAATTTACCTTCCAGTTCTTCTTTTTCTACCTGTGTTTTTTGAAGGTTACTTCGGGTGTCGTTATAATTATCTTCGAGTTCCACATACTTCTTTTTTGATACGCAAGAAGTAAGAAGTCCTGCAGATAAAATTGTAACGCTAAGAATTCGTTTCATAGTTTCTTTTTTAGGTTTAATCTGTAGATTTTGGTTTACTGCTTAACAAACGCAGACTTTGTGCCGAAAGTATTTGGTTCTAATTTTTAGGCAAGGAATTTTAACGCAATATTATTAGTTTACCGTTTCAATTGCTAAATAAATATTAATAATCGGGCAACTTCCCCCTAAATATTTACCTTTTCACTAGAGATAGCGGGGCATAAAGGGGGATTTTTGAGCTGCTTTTTTGATCAGATCGCTGATATTCAAAAAAATACCAGCTCATAAACCTTAAAATCAAGACAATTCTTTCCTGATGTGCGTCCTTTAGAATAAATTTAATTAAAAGTCAGGCCTAGCAAAACGTGGAAGAACAAGAGGAAAAAAAAGAGAAAAAAAAGAAAGGTTCAGGAATTAAACTTTTCGGAAAGATACTTCTTGGAATTTTTATTTTCATTCTCTTGCTTTTACTTTTCATTCGCAGTCCATGGGGGCAAGGCATTATTACAAATCAACTCGTTTCTTATATCTCCGGAAAAACTAATACTAAAGTTAAAGTAGACAAGCTTTATATTACCTTCTCGGGAAATATTAGTCTGGAAGGCTTATATCTGGAAGACAAGGAAGGCGACACCCTGATATATTCAAAAGAACTTGAAGCAGATATTCCTATTCTACCTATTATTAAAGGAAATGGCATCGCCATCGATCAACTTAAATCGCAAGGGGTAAGGGCCAATATCAACCGGAAGGACAGCATAGAAGGTTTTAATTATGAATTCCTAATGGAAGTTTTTGCGCCTGCAGATACTACCTCTAACACTGCAGCAGATACGACTTCTGCCATGAGTTTTACCCTGGGTGACCTGCACCTGGAAGATTTTAGATTAAGATTTAATGACCGGGTTGTGGGAATAGACAGTGATATCAACCTTGGGCTCCTAAAAGTAGAAATGAAGGAGTTCGACCTTGATAGTATGAGATTTGAAGTTGGGAATGCCGAGCTCAAAAATACCAGATTTACCTATCTGCAAACCAAACCATTCCCCAACCAACCAAAAGAAGAGGACCCGGCTACCCCGTATTTTTCGGTTCAGTCCCTCAAGATCAATAATGTTGTTGCAAATTATCAGTCGGTTCCCGACGGCTTTTTAACTAATCTTGATATTGATGAATTTCTGCTGAAATTA
>JBAVJE010000125.1:0-2092 GCA_049687615.1 Salinimicrobium sp.
TTCAAGCACTATGTTGGCAACTCTTACGTGCTCATGTGCTTCCTTGTCAAAAGTCGAAGCGATAACTTCTCCTTTAACGTTACGTTGCATGTCGGTCACCTCTTCAGGACGTTCGTCGATCAAAAGGATGATCTGGTAAACTTCAGGATGGTTTGCCGCGATCCCGTTTGCGATATCTTTAAGCAGCATCGTTTTACCTGTTTTAGGCTGAGAAACGATCATTCCTCTCTGGCCTTTACCAATTGGAGAGAAAAGATCCATGATCCTCGTTGATACCGTGCTTTGTCTTTCGGCAATATTGAATTTTTCCTGAGGAAAAAGAGGAGTGAGGTGTTCAAATGAAACCCGGTCTCTTACTACCTGAGGATCCAGCCCGTTGATCTTGTTGATCTTGATAAGCGGGAAATATTTTTCACCTTCTTTTGGAGGTCTTACCTGTCCAAGAACAGTATCTCCTGTTTTAAGGCCGAATAATCTTATTTGTGACTGTGAAACATAGATATCATCAGGTGAAGAAAGATACATGTAATCTGAAGACCTCAAAAAGCCATAGCCGTCTTGCATGATATCCAGAACTCCTTCGCTTTCTATGATCGCGTCGAATTCATAATCGGGTTCCTTGTAACGGTTGCGACTGTCACGATTTCCGGTGTCACGGCTATTGTTGTCCTTGTTATTGTCGCGGTTGTTGTTGTCACGATTGCTGTTGTCACGGTTGTTGTCTCTGTTATGAGCGCTTTTTTGCGACTGCCCGTGATCTTTTGACCTGTTATCTTTCCTGGTGTCTTTCTGCTGACCGCGATTTTCGCGGGCTGATTTTTTAGAATCATCTTTTTTGGTGTGCTGCTCCCTCTTTTTGTCAGAATGCGGTTTAGCTTCTGAAGAGTCAGCCTTGGGCTTATGTTCCCGAATTTCCTTCTTTTCTTCCTTTGGTGCAGAATTTTCCTTAGGAGAAGAAGGGTTTTGTTCTTTTTTCTCACGAGTCTTGCGAGGTCGGCCGGCAGATCTTTTCTCTTCCGGCGCCGGTTTTTGCTCCTCATCGGTGAGCGCTTCCTGAACTTTTTGAGGATTGGCAGCCTGATAATCAAGGATTTGATAGACCAAATCCAGTTTTTTTTGAGTGCGGTATTTTGGAACCCTAAGGGTTTTGGCTATTTCCTGAAGTTCAGGCAGCTTTTTAGCCTTTAATTCTGAAATTTCAAACATGAATTATATTGAATAAAATTTAATCTTTGGATTGTTTCACCTTCCCGAAGAAGAATCGAAAAAATTTTTGGAGTCTAAGTAACCTCTATTGAATTGGTTACGCATTGATAATGCAATTATACGATAATAATTTAATATTTCAGATATGGTTTCTAAAAAGAATCTATTATTTTTGTGCCTTCAGTAAGGAAAAATGCTACAAAGAATACAAACAATTTACCTTTTTCTGGCCGCTCTTTGCAGCGCTGGCTTGATCTTTCTCTTTGAGCTGGGTGAAAATGTAGCCGGAGTTCCGGTTTATGCAGAAGATGTGTTGATGGTTTTTGCCTTGTTTATGATTTCGGCAGCCATTTCCCTTATGACGATTTTTTTGTTCAAGAATAGAAAGCTTCAGTTTATGCTGGGGCGTCTCAATATCTTATTAAACTTAATTTTACTAGGATTATTTGTCTATTGGTCCCTAAACATATCTGGAGAGGCTTTGGTCTCAGAGAAGGGTATTGGGATGCTGATTCCTGTAATTTCTATCGTTTTTTTAGTGCTGGCCAATAAGGCTGTCAAAAAGGATGAGGATCTTGTAAAATCTGTGGACCGGTTGCGATAAACCTTTCATCTTAGTAGTATTAGTGCGTAAAAACCCGGAGCGAAGCTTCGGGTTTTTTTGTGCCTTTTTCCGAAGGTCATCAAAAATGCCTTTTTCTGAAGGTCATCAAAAATGCCTTTTTCTGAAGGTCATCAAAAATGCCTTTTTCTGAAGGTCATCAAAAACGCCTTTTTCTGAAGGTCATCAAAAATGTCTTTTTCTGAAGGTCATCAAAAACGCCTTTTTCTGAAGGTCATCAAAAATGCCTTTTTCTGAAGGTCATCAAAAATGCCTTTTTCTGAA
>JBAVJE010000126.1:0-2691 GCA_049687615.1 Salinimicrobium sp.
CTTCACAGCAGATGGTGACCCTGTTTCCATAAGAAAGGTTTTCTCTGTACAATAATTTCGAGGGATTATCCCGGTGACAACCTCGGTTTCACATTTTTTGAAACCCGAAAAATGTCTGTGAAAAGATATCTTCTTCTGAAGTTCAAGATTACCATAAAATAAAAAAGGCGCTGCTTTCGCAACACCTTTCTAAAATGTCATTTTTGACTACTTATCTTTCTATGGTCTGAAGTCTGTCAGGTCCAACCGAAACTACTTTGATCGGTACATTGACCTCTTCCTCAATAAACCTGATATAATCCTCCAGCTCTTCCGGAAATTCCGAAGCCGAAGTGATCTCCGTAAGATCTTTACTCCAGCCTTTAAATTGCTTGTAAAGCGGCGTCACATTCTCATGCTCAATATTGTAAGGTAGGTGTGTGATCACTTCTCCTTTGTAATTATATGCGGTACAAACCTTCAGGTTATCAAATCCGCTTAGGACGTCGGCTTTCATCATGATGAGCTGAGTCACCCCATTGACCTGCACGGCATATTTTAGTGCCACAAGGTCAAGCCAGCCACAGCGTCTCGGCCTTCCGGTGGTAGCACCGAACTCCCGGCCCACACGGCCCATTCTTTCTCCATCCTCATCAAAAAGCTCGGTAGGGAAGGGGCCACTGCCCACACGGGTGGTATAGGCTTTAAAAATACCAAAAACCTCGCCTATTTGATTTGGAGCAACTCCTAAACCTGTGCAGGCACCTGCAGCAGTAGTGTTTGAGGAGGTAACAAATGGATAAGTTCCAAAATCAATGTCGAGCAAGGAACCCTGGGCTCCTTCGGCGAGAATCGATTTATTGTCTTTTTGAGCCTGATGTAAATATTCTTCGCTGTCAATGAACTGAAGTGATTTTAGCGTTTCAATTGCCGCGAAAAATTCAGATTCCAGTTCCCCAAGATTATACTGTACATCAACATTATAAAATCTTATCATGGCCTCATGCTTGTCGGCCAGGTGACGGTATTTTTCTTTCCAGTCCTCCATCTCCAGGTCTCCAACTCTAATTCCGTTTCGGCCGGTTTTGTCCATGTAAGTTGGACCAATTCCTTTTAAGGTAGAGCCTATCTTAGCCTTTCCCTTAGAGGCCTCGCTGGCCGCGTCTAAAAGTCGGTGGGTTGGCAGGATCAAATGCGCTTTTCTGGAAATAAGCAGAGTTTTTTTGTAGTCCACATCAAATTTCCCAAGGTTTTTGAGCTCACGTTCAAAGATCACCGGGTCAATAACTACCCCGTTACCAACCACGTTAAGTGCATCCTCATGAAAAATA
This sequence comes from Salinimicrobium sp., assembly GCA_049687615.1. GTDB lineage: Bacteria > Bacteroidota > Bacteroidia > Flavobacteriales > Flavobacteriaceae > Salinimicrobium. The sequence goes on from JBAVJE010000126.1 coordinate 1,311, forward strand.
CCCGATGGAATGGTATGCAGTACATGCTTTTTTCCGTCAAATTCCAGGGTGTGTCCGGCATTTGGTCCTCCCTGGAAGCGGGCGATGATGTTATATTTTGAGGTTAAAACGTCTACTATTTTTCCTTTTCCTTCATCTCCCCATTGTAGTCCAAGAAGTAAATCTACTGCCATAAAAGAAGTTTTGAGTTATTCTGTTGTTTTTTTGGTTCCGTAAAAATATAATGAATGTTTAGTGATCTCAATGTCAAAGACCTCTTCAATAGTCTGTTTGATTGACTGTATTCTAGGATCACAAAATTCTATTACCTCACCGGTGTCGGTGAGAATAACATGATCATGGTTTCGGTCAAAATAAGATTTTTCATACTGCGCCTGGTTATTACCAAACTGGTGCTTACGCACAAGACCACATTCCAGTAGCAGTTCTATAGTATTATACAACGTAGCCCGGCTTACCCGGTACTTTTTATTTTTCATTTTAATGTAGAGCGACTCTATATCAAAATGTTCTTCGCTGTTATAAATCTCCTGGAGAATGGCAAACCTTTCTGGAGTCTTGCGGTGTCCCTTGTCTTCCAGATATTTGGTGAACACGTTCTTTACAACCGCCTGGTCGTTTTTGTTGACTGTTTTCTTGCTCATAATACTACTTACAAAGGTATAAGATTATTCACGCGTCACCTTATCTATCCCGTTTATTTTTTTAAGGTGCCCCATCAGTGTTTTAAGGATATTATTGTTCTTGACAACTACTGTGATCTTACCGGTAAAAATACCGGCCGTACTATCAAAAGTGATGTTTCTTATGTCTACACTCATGGTGCTGGAGATCTCCCTGGTTACCTCATTGACCAGCCCCATATTGTCTATTCCTGTTAATTTGATCACCGCCTTAAATTCTTCCTGGGAAGAATCTTTCCATTTGGCCTGGATAATCCTGTAGGCGAAATTACTCTGAAGCTGAATGGCATTAGGACAGTCTTTTTTATGGACTTTTATGCCCTCACTTACCGTAATAAAACCAAAAACATTGTCTCCCGGAATAGGATTACAGCAATTGGCCAGTTTATAATCCAGCACTTCTTCATCCCTTCCAAACACCAGCTGGTCGTATTTTGCCGTGATCTCGTCCCTGTCAATATCTTCGACCGTACTGGGTTTTCTCATTTTACTTTTGAAAAAACTTACCAGCGCATTACTGCGGGAAGCGGCATACTCCTTAAGCTTTTGGTTGTCTATAATACCCGAGCCTACCCTGTAGAAGAGGTCGAGACTGGTTTTGAGCTTGAAGAAGGTTACCAGCTCGTTAATGGTCTTCTCATTGAACGGAATCTTTTGCGCGCGCAGCTTACGCGTAAGAACAGCTTTTCCTTCTTCGG
>JBAVJE010000127.1:0-6476 GCA_049687615.1 Salinimicrobium sp.
ATTTCATTTACCGTGAATAGATGGCGCAAATAAGCCTTGGTATAGAAAGTATCTACATAAGTAACTCCCGATTCATCAATTGGAGAAAAGTCGTCTTCCCACTTTTTATTCTTGATGTTAATGGTGCCGTGGGCGGTAAAAAGCATACCGTTTCGAGCGTTTCGCGTAGGCATGACACAATCAAACATATCAACTCCAAGCGCAATATTCTCCAAGATATTGATAGGAGTTCCCACTCCCATAAGGTATCGGGGCTTTTCCTTCGGAAGAATTTTATTGACAATTTCAGTCATTGCGTACATTTCTTCTGCAGGCTCACCTACTGAAAGTCCGCCAATAGCATTTCCTTCAGCTCCAACCGAAGCAATATATTCAGCCGATTGTTCCCTAAGATCTTTGTAAGTACTACCCTGCACAATTGGAAAAAGCGCCTGGGAATAACCGTATTCCGGCGGGGTTTTTTCCAGATGCGTAATACACCTATCAAGCCACCTGTGGGTGCGGTGCATTGAATTTTTAGCATAATTATAATCGCATGGATATGGCGTACATTCATCAAAGGCCATAATAATATCGGCCCCTATCAACCGCTGTATTTCCATCACTCTTTCGGGCGTAAAGTTATGATAGGACCCGTCGATATGAGATTTAAACCTCACCCCTTCTTCCTTAATTTTCCTTCTGTCTGCAAGAGAGTACACCTGGTAACCTCCACTGTCTGTAAGAATATTCCTATCCCAGTTCATGAACTTATGCAAACCGCCCGCTTTTTTAAGGATCTCGGTTTGTGGTCGAAGATATAAATGATAGGTATTTCCTAAAATAATATCGGGATTCACCTCTTCCTTGAGGTCTTTCTGACTAATTCCTTTTACCGAAGCCACCGTGCCCACGGGCATAAAGATGGGAGTTTCAATAGTACCGTGGTCTGTGGTAATTATTCCGGCCCTGGCACTGCTGCCGGAATCAGTAACCGCTAATTCGAATTTCATAGAAGATTTTAATGGGCGCAAAGATAACCAACAAAAAGCCATTTTTTGAAGGAAATGAAACACAAATCACATTCCTGAATAAACTTATAAAGAAATGACCCCTGTTGATTTTCAAAGCATTCATAAAATAGTATTTTTGCAACACATTTAATCAAACACAAATGCCAAACACACAACAATTAGAAGATTTTGTCACTCAGGTAAGAAGGGACATTTTAAGGCAGGTCCACAAAGTGAATTCGGGACACCCCGGAGGTTCTTTGGGCTGTGCCGAATTTTTCACGGTCCTTTACCAGGAAGTAATGGATAGAAAAGAAGGTTTTGATATGAACGGGATTGAAGAAGACTTATTCTTCCTTTCCAACGGTCACATCTCCCCTGTTTTCTACAGCGTACTTGCCAGAAGCGGGTATTTCCCCGTGGAAGAGCTCAACACCTTCAGACTTATTAATTCCCGTCTTCAAGGACATCCTACAACTCACGAAGGCTTACCGGGAGTTCGTATCGCTTCAGGTTCATTGGGCCAGGGAATGTCTGTTGCCATTGGAGCGGCCAACACAAAAAAACTGAATGGTGATGATCATCTTGTCTACAGCCTTCACGGTGACGGCGAACTTCAGGAAGGTCAAAACTGGGAAGCTATCATGTATGCCGCAGCAAATAAGGTAGACAATTTAATTTCCACAGTGGACCTTAATGGACAACAGATCGACGGTTGTACCGATGATGTGCTGCCTATGGGTAACCTGAGAGCAAAGTTTGAAGCTTTTGGCTGGGAGGTGATGGAAATCAAAGACGGAAATAATGTGGAGCAGGTTCTTGCCGGGCTAAAAGAGGCAAAAACCCGTACAGGAAAAGGAAAGCCGGTTTGTATTCTTATGCACACTGTTATGGGACATGGAGTAGATTTCATGATGCACACTCATAAATGGCACGGGGTGGCTCCAAATGATGAGCAACTGGAAAAAGCTCTTGCTCAAAATCCCGAAACTTTAGGTGATTACTAGTACGTCTTAAAAATCTTAATTCTTTCCGCTTTTGCGGAAACTTCAAAAGCAACAAATGAAAAAGTATACAAATACAGGAAATAAAGATACCCGTTCGGGATTTGGTGACGGCCTTACCGAATTGGGAAAAAGCAATCCTAATGTGGTGGCTCTTTGCGCCGATCTTACCGGGTCTTTAAAAATGGGTGATTTTCAGAAAAATCATCCCGAAAGATTTTTCCAGGTAGGAATAGCCGAAGCCAACATGATGGGCATCGCCGCCGGAATGACCATTGGCGGAAAAATTCCTTTTACCGGAACATTTGCCAATTTTTCTACCGGCCGGGTTTATGACCAGATTCGTCAATCTATCGCCTATTCGGGTAAAAATGTTAAAATATGTGCTTCTCATGCCGGGCTTACTCTTGGCGAAGATGGAGCAACCCACCAGATCCTGGAGGATATAGGGATGATGAAAATGCTGCCGGGAATGACAGTTATTAATCCCTGTGATTACAACCAAACCAAAGCCGCGACATTGGCAATTGCCGAACATGACGGGCCGGTTTACCTTCGCTTCGGAAGACCAAAGGTTGCTAATTTCACTGCGGAAGATCAAAAATTTGTGATTGGGAAAGCCAATAAGCTAACAGAAGGTAGTGATGTTACAATTATCGCAACAGGACACCTGGTTTGGCAGGCACTTCTGGCAGCAGAACAACTTGAGGAAAGAGGGCTTAAAGCCGAAGTGATCGACATTCACACTATCAAGCCGCTTGACGAGGAGACTATTCTTACTTCGATCAAGAAGACCAAATGCGTGGTGACTGCCGAAGAGCACAACTTCCTTGGCGGCCTGGGAGAGAGTGTTGCCAGAACACTATCTCAAAATAATCCTGCACCACAGGAATTTGTTGCTACCATGGATACTTTCGGGGAAAGTGGAACTCCGGAACAACTAATGGAAAAGTACGGCCTCAACGCCGCTGCCATAGTCTCGGCAGTTGAAAAGGTAATGAAAAGAAAATAAGCTGAAATATACCATTTTTGAAGCCTCTGAAAAATGACATTTTCAGAGGCTTTTTCGTTGAATAGAAATATTATTGACTCAAAATCGTTTTCTTTGAAGAACCTAAACAAACTATTTATGAAAAAAGGAATTTTTATGATGATGCTGCTCATTTCTTCCGGGGCAATGGCCCAAAGCGGGTTTGGAGTCACTGGCGGTCTCAATTACGCCGACAATGGAGAAATTGAGTATACCGATGTAACCCGGGCAGGAGAAGACGCAATAAAAGGTGGTGAATCTAAGGCCGGGTATCATGTGGGACTTTTTTACAGGGCAGAGATCTCAGGTATCTTTCTTAAACCCGAGCTACTTTATTCTGAGACCAAAAGCTCCTACAAGTTTAATGACAGTAACGCAGATTATAAGATCCAGAAAATTGATCTGCCTATAATGCTGGGGTTAGATATCATTGGCCCAATAAATGTTTTTGCAGGCCCTAGCTTCCAGTACATCCTGGAAAATGACTTTGAGGGTGTAACTTTAGGAGATGTTGAGAACGAATTTACGGTTGGAGCACAGTTTGGTGTGGGAGTTCAATTTGGAGGCTTTGGTGCAGACGTGCGCTACGAGCGTGGATTAAGTGATAACGAGGCAGCAGTTCTGGATTTGAATAATCCTGAAGGCATTCAACGTGTAGATGCCCGGCCCAGCCAGGTCATTTTGAGTCTTTCGCTCAATCTTTAAAAATCTTAAATATAGCATTAAAAAAGCCCCTTTTGAAGGGGTTTTTTTAATGCTACATGATAGAACTATAATTAATTGTCAGAATCCAGATAATCAGGTGTTCCATCATTGTCTTTATCGGGAAACTCCAGGCTTGCATCCTGGTTGATGATAATTTCCTCACGGGTTGGGATCACATCATTGTCATCATCTGGGTCAAGATAATTGGGATATCCATCTCCATCTGTATCATCATCAGAAATGATTTTATTGTCGTTAAGATCCTCCATGTAAGAAGGAATTCCATCCCGGTCATGATCAGCTTCATTTACTCCATAAAGGTTAAATGTAAAGATCACAGGACTATACTGAGGAATATCAATTTGTCCATTTTGAAAATATGCGAGGCCCGAAGGCAGAAACATAGCGCCCACTCCAAAATCGTTATTAAAAGTCACTGAATTGTCAGGATTCACTTCAAAACCCGAAGCACCTTTAAATTCAGTCATAGCCTGCCCAAATCCGGGAATCAATTTTACCAGGTCAAACCACACAGGACTTTCAGACCTGTCAAATATAGATTGGTCAAGCAATTCTCCTCGGTAAGAAACAAAAGTGGAGTCTGTAAACTTCGGCTGATTCTTCTCCCCTTCTCTCACTTTCAAAATGTAGATATTATAATCCACATCCTCATAAGTGAAGGTTTTGGTCTGAAGGAGATCAGATTCGATCAACGGAATCTTATCAGCATTAGTCCCATTGATGGTATCAAACACGATATTATAATTAAAATCCACAGACGGATTTTCAAAATCCTCGTAGTTATAAAAATGGGTTTCCAGATATTCTTTAAGCGCTTCCTGATCTGCGATTTCCTGTTCAGCACGATCTCTTACTTCTTCGGTGTCTGTCTTAGAATTATCATCTTTATTACAGGAAACAAAAACTGCTATAAAAAGCAGGCAAACAAGCGAAAACTTTCTCAATTTCATCAAAAGGTAATTTAGGGCGGCAAGATACAATATTCTTGTATTTTTGCTTAAGTTATAACGAGTTTTACTGCAAAAAGTATGAGAGTCGACAAGTTTTTATGGTGTGTGCGTTACTTTAAAACCAGAAGTCTGGCAACAGAGGCTTGCCGGCAGGGAAAAGTACGGGTAGATGAAGCAATAGTCAAACCTTCAAGAGAGGTGTATCCTTCAGATAAAATAAGCATTAGAAAAAACCAGATCAATTATCAACTTGAAGTGCTGGATCTGCCTTCAAGCCGGGTAGGCGCAAAACTGGTTAACCTTTACATTACTGATGTTACGCCAAAAGAAGAGTTTGAAAAACTTGAGCTGCTTAAATACTCCCGCGATTACTATAGAAAAAAAGGAACAGGGCGCCCAACTAAAAAAGATCGAAGAGAAATTGATGACTGGTTTGAATCTCCCGAAGAAGATAAGCCGGAATAGAGTTTTAAAATTTTCTTTTGCTAAATTTGAAAAAAGCCAATTTGATGGACAAAACTTCAGTTTTGATCCTGGACCACGTCCAGATAGGTCATAAAATTAAGAGGATTGCATACCAGATTCATGAAAGTAATGTAAGTGAAGAGGAGGTCATTTTGGCCGGTATCTCAAAAAGTGGATTTGAGCTGGCCGTTAGGCTCAAGCAGGAACTGGAAAGCATTTCCGATCTTGAAATACGGCTATGCGAGGTCCACATAGACAAGAAAAATCCGTTGGGCGGGATTAAAACTTCACTCACTTCCGAGGAGTACAAAAACCGGTCTATAGTGCTCGTCGATGATGTTCTTAACTCGGGCACCACTCTTATTTACGGGGTAAGACATTTCCTAGATGTACCTCTAAAACAATTCACGACTGCCGTATTGGTAGACAGGAGCCATAAAAAATACCCTGTGAAAGCCGATTTTAAGGGAATTTCCCTCTCTACCTCGATCCACGAAACGATTAAGGTGTATTTCGAAGACGGCAAGGACCGGGTCGAATTAATTTAGACGGTCAATTATCGCCGCAGCGACCTCTTCTGGAGTTTGCCCATCGATTTTTACGATATATTCACTTTGATTATAATAAAACGCACGCTCAAAAAGGTGTTTTCTAATGAAATCCTCCAGCAGTTCGGGTGAATCAAGATGAGCTATGAGAGGACGCTCACCACGCTCTTCAAAAAGGCGTTTTTTAAGCGTATCTATACTTGCTTTAAGATAAAACAGCTTAGCCTCAGGATGATCTTTTATAAACTGCAGGTTCTTCCCGTAACAGGGCGTGCCACCACCAAGAGCAAGAAGAAAGTCTTCTTCGGAATTCAACAATTCGCTGAGAATTTCAGATTCTTTTCTTCGGAAGTAGATTTCCCCGGCCTGTTCAAAAATGGCAGGAATGCTTTTATTTTCTTTTTTGCTGATCTCCATGTCAAGATCAAGAAATGGAAGCTGAAGTTTCTCCTGAAGCAGTTTACCTACCACGGTTTTCCCTGATCCCATGTATCCCGATAAAATTATTTTCATCTTAAAAACCTTGATTGTTAGCGGGTTTTGTTGCCCGGTTAAATTCTTAGGCAAATTTATGTCAATTTGTTCTTGAAAAATAAATTAATGATAGTATATTTGCACCCGCATTGGCAAAAGCACAAATGCAGATCTGGTAGCTCAGTTGGTAGAGCATCTCCCTTTTAAGGAGAGGGTCCTGGGTTCGAGCCCCAGCCAGATCACAAGATAAGTTTTGATCTTTTTGGGCGAGAAGTTTACCCTGAGCA